>NZ_JAYMZR010000096.1:0-26971 GCF_035828615.1 Streptomyces sp. H27-D2
ATCGCTCCTTCACCCCGAGCGAACTGGCACGGACGCTCGAGATCATCAATATCAACAGCTTCAGCGTTCAACTCGCCACCTGGGCCCGCCGCGGTCTGCTCGCCAAACCCGCACGCGGTCGCTATGCGGCCCCGAGCAACTGCCTCGCACCAAGCCCCTTGACCTGCGCCGATCCGCCTTAACTACGCGGCATTGCATCAAACCCGGGGCGGTTCACCAGGAGTTGCACGTTCTGGTCGGCCAGGGCGTGGGTGAGGTCGGTGGCGTAGTTGCCGGCGTCCAGCATGACCAGCGGTGGCGGGTCTGCGGGTTGCTGTTTCCCGGTGGCCCGTACGTCTGCCAGCAGGCCGGTGACCTGTTCGATGGTGACGTCGGTGTGTTCCTCGCCGGGTCGTAGCCGTCGTGCCTGGATGGGGTCTACCCAGGAGGAGGAGCCCCATTGCACGCCCACTACCAGGCTGTAGGGCCAGCCGGGCAGCCACCGGTCGCCGCCCTTACCGCGGACTTGGACCATGGTCCGCTCGTCGGCGTACTCGGCGTCGGGGCGTGCGTGCGGGGTGGTGTCGATCGCGAACATCAGCGGCTCGCCCGCTCTGGCCGGGGCCGACACGCCCACCAGCAGACGCCGCAGCCGGTCCTGGCTGATCCTCCCGGCGGCCAGGGCGTCGTAGACCGAGCCGTGTCCGCGGCGGAACTCCGGCTCCAAGGACAGCTCCACCGGCGATCGGACCGGCCCCTGCGCGCACAGCATCGCGTCCGCCAACTCGAACAGGGTGTCCCCCCGTCGGGTGAAGCAGGCGTGGAGCCCCGCACGAAACCGGGATATCTCCGACAGGGACTCGACACGGGAAGGGGGCTCTTGCAAACTGTTCATCACGGCCTTCTGGTGCAGCTGACTCTCTGGCGAGAACTCAGCGTCACTCGAAGGCCGTTCCCGTGTCCGGCGAACACCGAAACCGAGACACAGATGATCTTCGGTTCCTTAAATCGCAAGCTAAGCGGTGTACCGCTAGAACACCCTGTACACCTTGATCCCAACCGGTCGAAGCAATTGATCATGGACTCGTAAGCTCGATGGTGCCCCCACCGACGGAGATCACCTTCATGCACCTCGCCCCTGCTCGCCGGATGCTGACCGACACCGACCGTGAAGAGATCTCCCGCGGTGTCGTGGCGGGGCTGGAAGGCCACGTGATCGCTGCACAGATTGGCCGGTGCCCTTCAGTCGTCAGCCGTGAGATCCGGCGCCACGGCGGCCGGGACACCTACCGGGCCGTCCACGCCGCCTCCAGGGCGCCGCAGAACGCAGCCGGCCCAAAGACCGCAAGCTGGAACGGCTGCCCGCACTACGGAGCAAGGTCCTGGCCATGCTCCGGCACAACCTCAGCCCCGACCAGGTCGCCGGACGTTTGCGCCACGAGCACGGCATGTCAGACCCTGAGAAAGTGATCTCCCACGAAGCCGTCTACACCTGGATCTACGCGCTGCCCAAAGGCGAACTCGCCCGCCAAGGTGTCTTCCTGCGATCCGGACGGACCCAGCGCAAGCCACACGGACGCACCACGAAGCCCGGCGCCAGGATCATCGGCATGCGCTCCATCGACGAGCGCCCCGCCCACGTCGCCGACCGCCAGGCCCGGGAAACTGGGAGGGCGACCTGATCATCGGCAAGGAAGGCAAGACGGCGCTGGGCACCCTGGTCGAACGCACCAGTCGCTACACCGTCCTGGTCCCCCTCCCGCACGGCAAGAACGCCACCGACGTCTGCGACGCCGTCATCCGCTCCGTCCACGACGTCCCCAAGCAGCTGCTCACCAGCTTGACCTGGGACCAGGGAGCCGAGATGGCAGAACACCAACGACTCGCCCTGGCAACAGAGTTGGACATCTCCTTCGCCCACCCCCACTCACCCTGGGAACGCGGCACAAACGAGAACACCAACCGGCTCCTGCGCGACTACTTCCCCAAGAGCACCGAGATCACCAGCCACGAGCCCTACCTCCAGGCCGTCGCCCAAGAACTCAACAGCCGCCCCCGCCGTATCCTGGGCTGCCGCACACCCGCAGAAGTCTTCACCGAGCTGATGACCAGCTCAATTGCTTCCACCGACTGACACCACCCACCGCTACGATCCCGGACGCGCCCTACGTCGCGGGGATCCTCCTCGAAATGATTGGAGTTCGTGGATCGTCGATGTCAACTGTAATCTTGACCCCCGAGGTTGAGCTAAAGGTAGCAACGTTGTTGGACAGTTGGATCCGATCAAATGGGTTGGATTCCATGAAGAATATCGCCCAAACTAGCGCACGATCAACGGTCAAACGTGCAACGAACCCCTCTGACCCGTACGAACCCTCGCCGCCCCACAGTAGGCCCTCCCTCTCCAGGTCCACTGCGGCAAGCCCATCAACCGAAGACACCCAAGACGGATCGTTTTCCAGTACCCCATCCAGGCCGAAGGGGGGGAGCGCCCGAAAACCGCTCGGCGCGTCGGGGTCAAGGGCGACATCATAGGAGTGCCCGTCAACGAAGTGTAGTGCATCTCTAATGGGAAGCTGAAAATCTTCCCATAGGCGTTCGATCGCGGTCATTTTTCCTTACATTTCCCGTTGCGCACGTAGGGTGGCCTCTCCGTGAGTCCCGCCGGGGGGACTGGCTCGCCTAGTTCATTTCTGTTCCGCGCAGAATTCATGCGCCTCCTGAATTGCTCCGCCCATGTTCTTCCAGTTGTCGAATCGGGGTGAACCGCATTCGGATCGACTCGCTCGATGGTCACCGGCCTCCCCACTTCACGCGCTGCATTAAGCCTTCGGTTGTCGTATGACACCAGTTGGCCGTCTACTTCCATGACCTTCAACGCTGTTCCGGGGCGTCGCCAATCCCACTCCCCGGAGCGCATCTTCTCCACGTAGTCGTTCGGGGATACGGTGCGTTGGGAGAAGTTTAGATCTTCGGGATCAGCCCATTCTGGCCCATCGTCCCCAGCGAGCCCTAGGTGGTCAGTCCAGGTGTGGGGGTTACGAACATACGCCACTGCATTGGGCGCTGGAACCAACCCGAGCGGGTCCGGTGTCGTGTAGCGGGCAATTTCTGGGTCGTAGTGCCGGAAGTAGTTGTAGTTGAGGCCGGTTTCCGGGTCCGCGTATTGGCCGGGGAAGCGGAGCGGGCAATCCACCCCGCCCGCAGGAGCGGGGAGGGGGGTGCCCCAGAGGGTGGTGCGGGGTTGCGAAGCGAGGGTGCCGTCGGAAGTGACCAGTTCGATAGGCGTACCGACCAGGTCCGTGATGATCGCGTGGAAGCGGGCGTCGTACTCGGACTGGGGGGTTGTGTCGGCTAGGGCGCGGATCGAGTGGGCGGTCTCGCGCCCAGCCTCGAGTGTCTGGCGTGTGGATTGGGATATCGGGCGATGGGTGCCCGGCATGTAGTCCCATGTCGTCGCCGTGCCATCCGAGGTGAATTGCTCAGCCAGGCGGGTGCCGTCCCAGGTGAAGGTGAGGGGGGTTCCATCCGGACTGATTTTGGATATGCGGCGACCCAGGGGGTCGTAGGTGTAGGTCCATTCCTCGCCGTGCGGGGTGGTGGCCTTGGTGAGGCGGTTTTCCGCGTTCCAGGTGTAGGTCCAGGTGCGGGTCTGTCCGTTGAGGAGCTTGCGGGCCTTGCGGATCAGGCGGCCAGCGGCGTCGTGTTCGTAGGTCGTGCGCCCCGCCCGGCGGATGAGAGCGCCCTCGTAGATCCGGTCACCGGTCGTGGGGTGGTGCGGTGCTGTGGCGTGGGTCTGGTTGCCTGTTGTGTCGTAGGCGTACTCCTCGCTCCAGCCGTGTGCCTGAACGCCCGTCACACGGCCGACGGGATCCAGTGTGAAATGCCGCGTTCCGGTCGTGAGTTCGCGGATTTCGGTGAGGTAGCCGTCGGGGCGGTAGGCGTAGACGCGGTGCTGGAGAATACGGTCCGCTTCGCTCTGGTGGCCAGTGGTGAGGGTTTGGGTTGTGAGGCGGTTATCCCTGTCCCAGGTCTGCGTGAGTGTGGTGTCATCACCGATGCGGCGTTCGGTCTCGCGGCCGGCAGCGTCGTAGGTAAAGGCCATGGTTCCGGCGCCGCTACTCAGTCCGGTAGGGCGGCCCGCGGGGTCGTGGACCCACTCCGAGCACACGCCTGAGGGGGTGGTGCGCTGGGTGCGGCAGCCCATGGCGTCGTACGCGTAGGCACTGATGCGGCCGTTGACTGTTTCCGAGATGACGCGGCCGACCGAGTCATGTTCGCGGGTCAGTTCCGTGTCCGCGTTCACCGCGTGGAGCAGGGCTCCGCTCGCGTCGTATGCGTAGGTCGTGATGTCGCCGGTGGTCTCGTCGTGCTGGGTGACCATACGCCCGACCGCGTCGAGTGTGTAGCGCAGCGTTTCGCCCAGCGCGTTCGTCTGGGCTGTGAGGCGGCCCGCCGCGTCGCGTTCGTACGTGCGTGTGGCACCGTTGAAGTCGGTCTCCTCGACCAAACGGCCTGCTACATCGTATTCGTAATGCCACTGCCGCCCCTGGGGGTTGGTGACACTGGTCAGACGCAGCTCGGTGTCGTAGGCGAAGGAGTAGTGCGCGCCGTCGGGGTCGGTCCTCGTGGCGGGCTGGTCGAAGTAAGTGTGGGTGTAGGTGGTGGTGTGCCCGGCCTCGTCGGTGTGGAGGGCGAGGTTGCCTTCGGTATCCCACTGCCACACCTCGCGGGCGCCCGCCGGCCCCTCGCGCCAGGCGGGCATGCCCTCGATCGTCCAGCCGTGACGCGTGGTCTGGCCCAGGGCATCGGTGAGGGCCGTGACCTGACCGTGCGGGCCCCGGCGCATGCGAGTGGTGCGGCCCAGAGGGTCAGCTATCTCGACCGTGAGACCCGCCGCGTCCGTGGTGACCTGGGTGGTGTGGCCCAGAGCGTCCGTGATGGAGGTGAGGTGGCCCGAGCTGTTGTATGCGTAGTGAGTGGTGGCGCCGCTGGGGTGGGTGGTGGAGGTGTGTGACCCACGGTCGTCATAGGTGTGGTGCCACACCGCGCCGTCCGGTTCGCGGGTCTCCAGCGGCAGGCCGCAGTCGTTGTAGACGGTCTCGGCCACGGTGTCATCGGGCCGCTCAACAACGATCAGCCGGTCCTGGTCGTCATAGCGGTAGCGCGTGGTGTGGCCCAGGGGATCGGTGACGGCGATGGGGTGCCGGTTGGACTCGTCCCATTCCGTGAGGGTGGTGTTCCCGAGCGGGTCGGTCTGCGCGATGATCTTGTACGCCTCGTTGCAGACGTAGACAGTGGTGTTGCCCTGTGAGTCGGTGTAGCGGGTGGTGCGGGCGGCCGTGTCGTAGTGCAGTCGGCCCGACAGGATGCCGTCCGGGCCGATGCCACGCAGGACACGGCCCCGGTGGTCATAGACATAGCCGTACGACGTGCCGTTGCGGTCCGTCCACGACGTCACACGATGTTCCTCGTCGTACCGGTAACGCAGCGACTTCCCACCTGAGTTGAAGACTTCGGTCAGATTGCCCGAGGCGTCGTAGGCGTAGGAGATGAGGGTGGTGCTGTGCTCGCGCTGTTCACCGTGCAGGAGACGCAAGGCTGTGACCCGCAGCAGCTTTGGGTCGGTGTCGACGGCGATGTGATAGCCGCCGGAGTGGGTGATCTCTTTCGGTGCGCCCTGGGCGTCGTAGGCGATTGCGATGTGGTCGCCTTCGCCTGTCCGGTCGGTGATCGCCGTCAGAGCCAGCTCACGGCCGCCCACTGGCAGCGGGGCGAAGTGCAGGGTGCGGTTCTGCTCCGGGAGGATGATACGGAAGGTGCCGTCGGGCTTGCCGTCCCAGCACAGTGGCCAACGAGGACCGGAGGTGGGCAACGTCGGCACATCAGGCTCCGGCACCGGATACGTCAGCAGCATGCCGCCGTCCGTGATGTAGACGACACCCGCCTCGTCGATCTCTAGACGCTGGTCGAGCGTGCCCGCCCAGGTGGGGCCAAACCACCCCCCGCACGGATGCCCCGAGACGTAGTGCCGCTCCAGGACCACCGGCAGGGAACCGGGTAGCGTGATGTCGGTGGCGGACATGACCATCTCGCCGGTCGCCACGTCGATCGGCTCACCGGCCGTGGGCCGCTCCTCGTTGGGCGTGTTGTTCTTGTTCGGATCACCGTTCGTCCGCTCGCGGGCGCTGCCATCCCGGCGCAGCGCCCGCTCCCGGTTGAGCAAGCGCTGTGCGGCGTTCTTGGCCACGGTGCCACCGTGCCGCGCCGCGCCGGCGCCGCCGGTGGCGAGGGCGAGGAGGAGGTCGGGGGTGAGCTGGCCAGCCGCGCGGGCGGGGTTGCGCTGCCATTCGTCCCAGTTGGTGACGGCTTTAGCGAACTCCTTGGGGTGGTCGGCGGCGTAGGCGGCGCCGTCCACCATGCCCGCCAGCCGCAGACCGACACCATCAGGACCGTCGTTGACAAGGCCATCGAAATCGTCGTACCAGCCGCCCAGGGTGTCGCCCGCTCCGCCGAAGAAGTCACCGAGCCCCTTCTTTGCCTTGTCCCACCCCTTGGGGGGCGGGGGCTTGTCCGGGGCCTTCTCCGCCGCCTTGTCGAGTGCGCGCTTGGCCGCGTCAATGACGGGCTGCAGCTCGTTCTCCAGCTTATCCAGGCGGTCGTAGCAGCCCTCAAGCGCGGCGAGGCCGGGGTCGTCCTCCGACGGACGCTCCGGCAGCGGATCATCTCCCCGATCCACGGCGGCGTTGTAGTCCGTGACACGTTTCCAGTAATGCTTGGAGGCCGCCCGTGCGTCGTCCGCGTCCTCGATGATCGGCTTGACACGCTTGTGGGCCGAGCGCAGCTTGTCGGCGTAGGAGTCCAGGGCGTTCGCGGCGGCCTTGAAGTAGGTCTGCGCGGACTCCAGTTCCCGGGGAAGCTTTTGGGTCGCGCTCTGGAATCCCTCCGAGCCGGCCCCGGTCCAGTCCATCAAGGAAAGGACGTCCAGCTTGTCCAGCCCGTCTTTGAACGCGCCCGCATAGACACGGAGTTTGATGACGAGATCATCAATGTCGGACGGCGTGCCGTAAATGACGTAGCTGGGCTTGGCATGGGGCGGTATGCGCTCGGTTACGCCACCCTCCATCGCATCGCGCTGAGTCATGCGATCGTTCCCTCCGACCCACCGCCGGCCTCCCAGCCGCCGTCATAGCGCAGGCGGGGACGGGTGGGCACGTCCTGGGTACCGCCGGTTTCGCCGTCATCCAGCCACGGCTCCTGATATATCTCCGGAGGCGGATCGAACTTCGGCCTGGACCCCTCCTGCCACGCCTTCATACCGTGTTCGCCGAACGGCAGCTTGGCGATGTTGTCCTCGGTCGGCGCGAAGTCCTTGATGCGCAGCAGGTCGGCCAGCACGTAGGCGGCGATGACCTGCCGGAGCGTCTCCACCACCATGTCTGTGTGCTCAGCCACCCGCCCCATGCCAAAGCCCCAGGACGAGAGCATCCTCTCGGTCGAATCGTAGATGTCGAAGGCGGCCGAGTTCTGGATGTGCTCGGCCAGCGTCTCCCAGTCACGCTTGATCTTGTGCGCGGCCATCACGGACTCCTCCAGTGGCGTCAGTACCTTACGCACCGAGGCGATCTCGATCTTGTAGCCATCACCTGGCTTCGGGCCACCCGAACCTGGTGCTCCCGTGTCATGCTCCGTCACTGCGCTCCCCCTGCGCGTCCGTGGCCCCGAGTGCTTCGGTGTCCAGCACGAACGCCCGTGGACCCAGCGGATCCACCAATGCGCGTAAGCCCTCGGGCAGTAGCTCCACCAAGTCCGCGACGGTCGTAGACGCCCACCCGCCGGTTCCGGCGAACAGCGCGAGTTTTCTCAAGGAGGTGAAGACCGGCACCACCGGACCCTCCTCTGTCTCGCAGACCAAGAAGCCCGGCTCTTGCGGCCGCTGGAAGTACAGACGCGCAGAACGCACCGCCGCCAGCCGCTCCGAACGAGACATCGACGCGACCATTTCGTCACGGACCAGATCACGCAGCGACATCTCATTCCCCCAGTCCGCTCGCGCCGTCACTGAATGAACACCCACCGGGAATGATCGCACATGCGTGCCATCCTTCCTGTAGCCATAGGAGCGATCGCCTCCAAGTCAGCACCGTCTACCGGTTGGTGATGATCTGCCAGGTTGAGGCGGCCTGGGAACGAGGCAGGCACGGTTTCCAAGATCATGGAGGTCTCTACGCCCCGTGACCTGTTTGGAAGACCGTTCCTGCCGACGCATCATCGCCGATGCCGCCTGCCCTTGACCAACTCCGCCAGCAGCCACAGGTCGCGCCCGACGAGGCGCCCGGGCTGTTGGCACGCCTGGTCGCGGTTCCTGATCCACGTGATCCCCGCGGGTTCGTCACGCTCTGGTCGCTGTGCTCGCCCTCACTGCGTGTGCGGTGCTGGCCGGGGCAACGTCGCTGCTGGCGGTCGGCGAGCGACTCCCGCAGACGCTCCTCCGCACGGCGCAGATCCCGGACGGAGCCGGTGCACCCGAAGAACTCGGACAGGGCCACCCCGAGGTTGCCCAACGCCCGCGCGGACCGGCCGTCGTGTTGTACCGCCCGCTCGAACCACACGACGGCGTCGGCCAGATCGGCGGGGGAGCCGGTGGCGAAGTACCGGGTGCGCAGCGCGGACGCGAGACTGGTCAGCATGTCGGCGTCGCGCGCGCCGGACGGCCACGGACCGTCGGGGTCCGCGGGCTCCTTGCGCTCCACCACCCGGCGCAGCAGCTCCGCCGCCCGGTCCAGGGACGCGGGGTGCCGGTCGACCCGGTGCCGCAGTTCGAGCGCCCAGGCCAGGTTGGTGACCGCGTCGAGCCGTTCGGGGGTGCTCGGCGGGGTCAGCGCGTACACGGTGTCGAGGAGGCCGACGGCACGGCCCACGTCCTCCGCCGAGCCCACGCGGTCGGCGCGACGCAGCAGGGCGACACCGAGGTGGCCGTACGCCACCACGCGCTGCGGCGCGGTGAAACAGCGGTCGGCGGCCCGCTTGCAGTGGTCCACGGCTGTGTCGAGGTCGTCACGGTGCCGGGACCCGGCCGCTCGGTGCAGCGCGTCCAGGGCGGCCTCCACCAGCTCCTCCCACCGCTCCTGCGCGGGGTCGGCCGCCGTCAGTTCACCGAACACCCGGGCCGGCCCCTCGCCCCGGCACCGCTCAAGGAGCAGCCGGTGGTACTCGTAGGTGTCCGCGGTGGTGTGGTCGGCGTCGGACCGCGCCTCCTCCTCCCATGAGGCGAGCAGGGCCAGGGCCCCGTCCCCGGTCAGTCGCGGCCGCGAGGCCACCAGCCGCTCGGCGCCCGCCCAGTCCGCGCAGGACAGGAAGCGGTCCATCAGTCGCTCCAGACGCCAGTCCCGAAGCCGCCGCACGGCAGCGGCCCTCCGGCCCACCGCGTCCGGCCGACCCGTCGTGGGCGTCCGGCTCACCGCGGGCGTCCGGCCGTGTGCGACCGGGTGTCGTCGTGCGGGTTCTCCAGCCGGGCGAGCCGGTCCACGAGACGGCGGTAGCGGTCGGCCACCGCGCCGTGTCCTGCGGCCGCCAGTCGTTCGAGAGCGGTGTCCCCGGTCAGCAGCGCCTCGCTGAGCAGCACCGCCCTGCCCGCCTCCAGGGCCCGTACGGCACCCGGGACGTCACCAGCGCGCAGATACGCCTCGGCCGCGTCCGCGGGCAGCCGGTCGGCGATCCTCAGCCAGCTCTCCCGGTGCGGGCGCATCCCCTGGCCGCGGTACGCCGTGCGCAGGGCGTCGAGACCGAACCGGTAGGCGCCGGCCGCCTCCGGCCACGCCCCGCGCGCCGTGGCCCAGCTACCCCAGTTGCGCGCCGCCTCCAGGGCCCAGCGCGGCCCGCGCTCCGCCCCCGACCGGCACGCCTCCTCCAGCGCCGCCGCGGCGGCCCGCCGGTCGTCCTCCGTCCCGGTGAGGCCGTGCAGGTCGCGCAGGAAGCAGCCGAGGTTGTTCAGCCGCAGCGGACGGTTCGGGGACGCCGGGGGCGTCGCGTCGACCGCCTCCCGCAGCAGGGAGATCGCCTCGTCCAGGTCCTCCCGCCCGCCGCTCAGCAGCCAGCGGCGCCACAGCGCGCCCCCGGTGTTGGCGGCGATCCGGCCGCGTTCCGGCGCCGACGCGGGCAGCAGGTCCAGGGCCTCGGCATGGGCGGCGAGACCCGTGTCGAGGTCGTCCGGGTCGGCGTCGCGTTCGTAGCGGTCCATGAGGGCGTTGCCGAGGTTGTCGAGGAACACCGGCCGGTCGGGGGTCGTGCGGTCGGCCAGGGTGACCGCCGTGTTCAGCAGGGCGATCGCCTCGTCCAGGTCGTGCGGCGCGTCGTGGTGCTGATGGCGCTCCCGTACGGCGTTCGCCAGGTCGTTGAGGGCGCCGGCGCGGCCCGGCGCGTCTGTGGGGAGCGCGGCGAGTGCTTCGCGGTGCAGGGCGACCGCCTCGTCGAGGTCCACGACCGAGCCCGTCGCGCCGAACCGGTCGAGCAGCGCGTTGCCCAGACCGCCCAGCGTGTCCGGCCGCCGGGAGGCGCGCGGCGGCAGCAGCCGCAGGGCCCGGCGCAGCGCCGCCACGGCCCGCTCCAGGTCGTCGGCCGCCCCGGTGGACTCGTGCCGCAGCCGCAGGGCCTCGGCCAGGTTCTCCAGGTACAGCGGGAGGCCGGGGGCCCGTTCGGGCGTGGCCGCCACCAGCGCTTCCAGCTGGTCCAGGGCGAACGCCAGGTCCTCGGGGTCCCCGGTGCGGTGGTGGCGCCGGATCCTGCCGCGCGCACGGTTGTTGAGGTCTGCGGGACCGGGGCGCTCGGGGCGCAGCTCGGCGACCGTGTCGAACAGGCCGACGGAACGGTCGAGATCGGCGATCTCCCAGGTGTGCTCGTAGCGGTACGCCAGCGCGATCGCCAGAGCGGTCAGCCTGCCGGGCAGGGCCGGGGCCGCCTCGTCGGTCAGCTCGACGCACCGCTCCAGACAGGCCACGGCCCGCTCCAGGTCCTCCTCGTCGCCGTGGTGCAGATAGCGCGCGGTGAACACCGTGCCGAGCGTGTCCAGACAGAGCGGCAGCAGCGGTTCGGGCCCGTCGAGCAGGTCCACCGCGTGCTCGGCCGCCTCGACGGCCTCCTCCAACTCGACCGGGTCCGCGTCGCGTTCGTAGCGCTCCAGGAGAGTGCGGGCGAGGTTGTTCCAGAGGTGCGGCGAACCGGAGTGGCCCTGGGGACGATCCGCGGTGGCGGCGCGCAGCAAGACGGTCGCCTCGTCCATGTCCCCCGGGTCGCCTTCCTCGTGGTACCTCCGGATCAGCGCGTTCGCGAGGACACCGGCCTGCCGGGGCCGGTCGGCGGCGCTGGCGGGACTCGTGTCGTGGGCCCGCCGGGCGGCGTGCACGGCGTCGGCCAGATCGGCGGGGGAGCCGTGGCGGGCGTGGCGCTCCAGCAGGGCGAGGGCCAGATTGGCCTGCCGCAGCGGCAGGTTCGGGGATCCGGCGGGGGTGAGCGCCACCGCCCGTGCGCAGCCCTCGGCCCAGGCGTCGAGATCGGCCGGGTCGCCGGCGCGGTCGTAGCGGTGCATGTGGGCGGAGGCCAGATTCGTCACGTGCAGCAGGTGGTTGGGATCCTCGGCGGCGCTGTGCAGCACGGCACGCGTGTGCAGCTCCAGGGCGCGGTCGAGCAGCGCGGGTTCGCCCTCGGCGCCGTACAGGTCCGTCAGGACGAGACCGAGGTTGTCCAGGACTGTGGCGTCCCCCGGGGATAGCTCGGCGGCCTCCTCCAGCACCTCCCGCGCCCGTTCCAGCAGATGCTCGTCGCCCGTCTCGTCGTGGCAGACGCGCAGGCAGTTGCCCAGGTTGTTGAGCGAGTCGGCGTCCCGGGCGAGCCGAGCATGCTCCTCGTGCGCCTCCAGTGCCTCGGTGAGCACCGCGAACTCGCCTTCCGCCTCGAAGAGATCGAGCAGCGCACCGCCCAACTCGTCTACATGTGCGGCGACATGCTCCTCCCGCGCCAGCGCCCGCAGCAGTTCCACGGCCTCGCGGGCTGCCTCCGGATCACCCGTCTCGGCATACCGGTCACGTGCCCGGTACGCCGCCTCGGCCCGGTCGTCGCTCACGGGCACTCCCTCTCGGACGGTCGACTCGCCTCACCAGTGTGAGCGTTCATCTACGCTGAGTTCCACCGGATCGGTGAAGGAGCCGACGGTGCTGGGGGTGATGGGGTGGACCGCTTCGAGGAGATCCGCGCGGCCAGGCGCGAACTCGACGCCGTCGTGGACGAGATCCGGCAGCTCGACGGGTTCGAGGACTTCCTGCCCGAACCGACCGAGGAGGACGTCCACCGCGCCGCCGAGGAGCAGCCGCTGGTGTACCTCTCGGCGGCTGAACGCGGCGGAGTCGCCCTCGTCGTGCACGACCACGACGTACGCCAGGTGGACCTGCCTGCCCTGACCGCCGAGGCGGTGCGCACCCGTGCGCGCGCCCACGACGACGCCCACAAGGCGTACGCGGCCGACCGCGCCGGACGGCTGAGGCAGTGGGAGAAGTCCCTGGAGACGACCACGAAGTGGCTGTGGGACGACCTCATGGGCCCGGTCTGCGACGCCCTGCGCGCCTCCGACGGGGCCGTCCTGGTGGCCGGCGGCCTGCTCGGGCTGCTGCCCCTGCACGCGGCCTGGACCGAGGACACGGCGACGCCCACCGGACGCCGGTACGCCCTCGACGACCTCGTCCTCAGCTATGTGCCCAACGCCCGCTCCCTGACCTCGGCCCGCGCACGGGCCGGGGGCCGCGTCGAGCGGCTGGCCGTCGTCGTGGACCCGGCCGGACGGCCGTCCCTGGGCTCGGCCGAGCTGGAGGCCCGCGCGGCGGCGGCCGGTTTCCCGGCCCGTACGACCGTGCTGCGCGGCCCGGCCGCCCACGCCGCCGCGGCCCGCGAGGCCCTCGCCGACGCCGACGCCGCGCACTTCGCCTGTCACGGGCAGGCCGATCTGCTCACCCCGCTGGACAGCGGACTGCTGCTGGCCGGCACGGACGAACTGCGGCTGCGCGACCTGCTGGCGCTGCGGCTGACGCTCCGTCTGGCCGTCCTGTCCGCCTGCGAGTCGTATCTGCCGGGCACCGTCCTGCCGGACGAGGTGGTGTCGCTGCCCGGCGGACTGCTCCAGGCGGGCGTCGCCGGGGTCGTCGCCGCCATGTGGTCGCTGCCCGACGTACCGGCCGCGCTCCTCATGACCGACTTCTACCGGCGCTGGCGCACCGAGGACGATCACCCGGCCACGGCGCTGCGCGACGCCCAGGTCTGGCTGCGTGACGTGCCCAACGGCGAACGGTTCGCCCTCCTCCAGCAGGCCCTCGCCGCCGGCGAGCCCTGGCTGCCGGACGACGAGACCACCGAAGGACTGCTGCTGGCACTGGAGTTCCAGGAGGACGACGAGCGCTCCTTCGCCGACCTCCACTCCTGGGCCGGCTTCGGCCACTTCGGGGCGTGACGGGCCGCACGTGATCAGAGTCGAAGCACTGCCGGCCCATGAGGGCGACTGCCTCTGGGTGGAGTGGACGTACCAAGGACGCACCCGCCGCATGCTCGTCGACGGCGGGCGGGCCGGCCGACGCGACCGGCTGCCCGAGGGACTCGCCGCCCGGTTCCGCAGACAGCCGGTCGCCGAGCGCGCCTTCGACCTCGTGGTGTGCACCCATCTCGACGCCGACCACATCGGCGGCCTGATACCCCTGTTCCGCGATCCGCCGGAGGGCTTCACCGCGGACGAGGTGTGGTTCAACGGCGACCGGCAGATCCTCGGCGACGTCCTCAGCCACGCCCAGGCCGACACCTTCTCCCGGCTGCTGGTGGACCAGCCCTGGAACACGAGGTTCGACGGGCGCGCCGTCGCTGTCCCGGTCGGCGGGTCACTGCCCGAATTCGACGTCCAAGGGCTGCGGCTGACCCTGCTGTCCCCGCAGCGGGGCGCCCTGCTGGACCTGAGCCGGGACTGGACGCGCTGGGTGGAGGAGACCGAACGCGAACGACTCGCCCCCGAGACCCCCGCGCCCCCGGACGTCCTGCGCGGCGGCGACGCCGGTGTGGCCTGGGAGGAACTGGCGCTGCGCCCTTACGCCCGCGACGAGTCCGTGCCCAACCGGTCGAGCATCGCCTTCCTCGCCGAGTACGACGGCGCCCGTGTGCTGTTCGGCGCCGACGCGCACGCCGAGACCCTGTGCGACGGTCTGCGCCGCCTGGACGACACCCCGTGGGGACGGCCGTACCGGGTGGACCTGTGCAAGGTGCCGCACCACGGCAGCAGCCGCAACCTCAGCCCGGAACTCCTCGCCCGACTGGACTGCCGCCACTGGCTGTTCTCCACCAGCGGCGCCCGCTTCGGCCACCCCGACCGGCGGGCCGTCGCCCGGATCGCGAGGCGGTACGAGGACCCGGTGCTGTGGTTCAACTACCTCTCGCCGAGCACCACCGAGTACTCCTGCCCCGAACTCGCCGCCGAGCGGGGCTTCCGGGCCGTCCACCCGCCCGAGGACCGGCCGGGCGCCGACCTGACGGTGACACCCGGCCGGGTGACCCGCACGCACACCGATCCGGAGAGAGCACAGTGAACCCCGATCCCGCTCTCGTCGAACTCATCGACCTCTGGTACGAGTTGCCGGTCCTGGTGGGCGAGGACTGGCCCGAACTGCGCCCCCGCCTGCTGACCGCCGTGGAGGAACTGGCGACGGCACCGCCGACGGAGTACGAGCGCCGGGCCCTGGCCCTGCTGCGGCTGCTGCTCGGCCACGCCGAGGTCAGGAAGCGGCTCGCCCCGGCCCTGATCGGCAAGACGATCCCCACCGACCGGGCGGCGGACGCGGAGGAGGGGACCGTCAGCCGCCCTGCCCGGCGACTCGCCCTGCGGGCGGGCGTCCTGCTGCCGGACGACCCGCCCGGCCCGTCCGGCCGGTGGATCAACGCAGTGGCCGAGCCCGGCGACCCGGGTGTGCCGGGCGCGTGGGTCCTGGCCTTCGACCTCGCCGGCACCCCGCGGGACACGGCCGTCGCGGCGCCGCTCGGGCATCTCGACGAGCCGGACACCTGGCCCGTGCCCCTGACCGTACGGGTCTACAGCGCCGACGCCGTGGTGGAGCCCCTCTCCGACACGCTCACCGTGCCCCGCGAGGGACCCTCGCCCGACCGGGCCCGCTTCCAGGTGACACCGCTCAGGGCCGGCACCCCCCAGTTCCACGCGGTGTTCCTCCACGGCAACACCTACGTGCACTCGATGCTCGTCAACGCGGGCGAGTTGGCGGTGCGCACGAGTGCCCGCGGCCTGCCCCGGGCCGCGGTGGGCAGGGAGCGGGACCGCGGGCTGTCCGTGCAGCTGTGGCCGGCCGCCGACGGCCACAGCTACGAAATCGTCGTGTCCGGCGGCATCGGCCACGCGTACCGGGCACACGTGCGCAAGAAGGACGTCGACCTCGACGCCGTGGCCCGCGACGCCCGCGAACCCCTGCGCACGCTGGCCACCGAGTGGGGACCGCTCGCCGAAGGTGGCGCGGTGACGGGGCTCGAACTGTCGCCGGATGCCTACGAGAGGTACACCACGCTGCTCGCCGAGGCCGGCTGCCGCATGTTCCGCGCGCTGTTCTTCGACCGTGCGGACGCCCAACTGCAGGCCGTGGGGCGGAAGATCCAGGACTACTTCGCCGAGTCCGCGCCGCGCAGCGTGCAGTTCATCACGGAGCAGCCCTTGCTGCCCTGGCATCTCATGTGCCCCGTCGAGGACATACGCGACGCTGACTTCCGGCACATCCTGGGCCTGCGCCATCAGGTCGACTGCATCCCCCTCTGCGCCGACGCGGCCGGCGGCGTCACGGAGGTGGCCATCGACACCCGGCCGGGCCTCGGCGTCACGCTCGGTCTCAACCGCAGCATCGACCGGGACGGCGAACGCGATCTGGTGCGGGGACAGGAGACGTACTGGCGCGGCTATCTGGACCGGGGGCTGGCCCGCCTCACCGTCCACGACCAGCAGGACACCGTCCTGAAGGCCCTGCGCGGTGACGGAGACCCCGCCGACATCCTCTACCTCTACTGCCATGCCGTCGCCCACGACCCCGAGGACGGCGGACCGGCCTCCGCCAGGCTCGCCGTGGAGGACGCCCACGGCGGCATCCCCCTGCGCACCCTCCACGACTACGGCGGTGCGCTGCCCGGGCTGCCCGTCGTCGTGCTGAACGCGTGCGGTACCGCCTTCACCTCGTCGTCGTCCACGACGAGCTTCCTCACCTATTTCCTCGAACGTTCCCGGGGCGTGCTCGGCACCGAGGCGGACACACCCGCACCGTTCGCCGCGGCCTGGGCGACCGCGTTCTTCGACCGGTTCCTGGCCGGCGAGCCGATGGGCGAGGCGGTCCGTGCCACCCGGGAACACTTCGCCGTCGACCGCCGCAATCCGCTCGGCCTGCTCTACGCCCTGTACTGCAACGGCGACACGGTCCTGCACCCCGCCCTCGCCACCGCCTGACGGCGGCTACGACGTCCGGGACTCCAGATCAGGCAGGCCCGCCGTCTCGATGAGGCGGCGGGCGTACGTCCACGCCGCCTCCTCCACCCAGGCGGGCCGCACCGTCCGGAGCCAGAACAGCAGCAGCACCAGGTCCGCGAGCACCAGCGGCACCGACACCACGGCCTTCGCGGAACCGGCCGGCGGCCAGCCCACCACCGCGTACAGCACCGCCCCGAACAGACCGACGGCCCCCGCGCCCAGGGCCAGCGGCCGCAGCCCCAGCGCGTTGCGGCGGAAGCCGTACTCGCGGTTCTCCTCCGCCACCAGCTCACTGCCCGGAAGCGCCCGCGCCCGGGTCCGCAGCACCGTGCCCGCCACCTCGTAGACGGCGTCGGCGCCCTCCGGGTCCGACCGCTCCTCCGCGGCCGACGGCAGCCGCAGCGGCGGTCCCGCGATCTGCTCGATACGGGCGTGCAGGTACGCCAGGTGCGCGGTCCCCGTCGGACCCCGCCACCGCAGCAGCTGCACCGACGGCTTGCCGCCCCACCGCTCGAACAGAGCCGGCTCCAGCCGCCGCCCACGGGACCGGCTGAACTGCCCCAGCAGCAGCGGCAGTCCGCACACCGCCACGAGCGCCCACACCCGGCGCGCGGCCGACCAGTCCGGCACCAGCACCACCACCGGCAGGGCCGGCGGCAGCGCCGCGATCAGCACCGGGCGGATCCTCGCCCGCCACGTGTACGGACTGAACGTGCGGGCGATCAGACCCTGTTCCACGACGGACCACCCCCTCATCGTGGCCCGCCCCCACGGGCCCTGATAAGGAATACCCCGGCCGCCGTCGCCGTATCCGCCGTCCCGGGTCCGTCCGGTGGCCGCCGGGCGCTCAGCCCGCGTTCCGCAGCGCCTCTCGGACCCGGCGGACGGCGTCGGAGTACCGGTCCCGCAAGGGTGCGGGCAGGCGGTTCAACAGGGCCGGGACCAGACCGAGTTCCTCGCTCAGCAGCACCGCGCGCCCACGTTCGAGGCGGACCACGGCGGCCTCCGGCCTGCCCTGTCTGGCCAGCGCAAAGGCGCCCTCCTGCGCGAGCCCGCGGGACGCGAGCAGCCATGCCTCCCGGTGGCGGCGCAGCGACTGCGCCCGGTGCAGGGCCTCCGCGGCCCGCAGCAGATGGCCGTCGGCCTCGCCCACCTCGTCCCAGGCCGAGCGCCGTACCGCCCACCGGATCCAGTTGTGCGCCGCGTCCACCGTCATCTCCGGGGCGACGGCCAGGCCGCTCGCGCACGCCTGCCGCAGCGCGGTGCGCGCCGCGTCGACGTCGTCGGCCGAGCCGGTCTCCTCGGACAGCGCCCGCAGTGCCTCGCCGAGGACGTTCAGCCTGCTCGCCCGGTACGGGGCCGTCGACGGGGTGAGGTCGACGGCCTCCGTGAGCACCCGCACCGCCTCGCGCAGCTCGGGTTCACCGCTCCCGGGCGACTCGCCCAGCCGCAGTGCCTCGACGCGGTCGGTCAGCGCGTTGCCCAGGTTGGACAGGAAGGTGGCCCGCCCCGCGACCTTCCACTCGGAGACCTCGATGGCCCTGCGATACGCCGCGATCGCCGCGTCCAGGTCGGTGAGATCGATCCGCTCGCCGGGGCGGGGCGCGGCACCGTCGGGGAACTGGGTGCCGTGGCGGGTCAGCAGCGCGTTGCCGAGGTTGTTCAGCCAGCCGCCCAGCTCCGGGTCGTCCGGGTGCGCGCCCTCGACGGCCTCCCCGGCGAGCCGTACCGCCCCATGCAGGTCGTCGGCAGCGCCGAGCCGTTCGTAGCGGTCCATCCGGAGCATTCCGACGTTGCTGCGCACCCGCGCCCACGCGCGGTCCGTGCAGGGCAGCGCGGCCGAGGCCCGGCCGCCGAGGTCGATCGCCGTGTCGAGGTCGGTGAGCGAACCGGTGGCGTCGTACAGGTCCCACAGGCACAGCACGAGCGTCGCCGCGCACCGCGCCCACTGCGGTGAGCCCTCCTCGGCGGCGGCCGTCGCCTCCTCGGCCGCCCGCCGCGCCGCGGCGAGGTCGTCGTCGGTGCCGGTGACGTCGTACAGATCGGTCAGGGTGACCGCCAACTCGTTGGACCACACAGCCCGTCGGGCGGGGTCGGCGCGCACGGCCCGCCGGTAATGGTCCATCGCCCGGTGCAGGTCCCGGGTGTCGCCGGAGTTCCAGAAGCGGCGCCGGTGCGCGGCGGCGGACCGGTCGAGGAGGTCCGCGAGCCCGGCGCCGCCGACGCCCCGGGCCTCGGCCTGCCGCAGCTCGTGCTCCGCCTCCTCCGGATCCCTCTCGTCGGACCCGCCCGGACCTTGCGGTGTCATGGGCCTCCCCCTCATGGCGCGCCGCGATGTTACCGCGCGACCACGCATGGTGACGGGGGATCGAGGGAAGCCGCGCGGGCCCGGCGCGAGGGGCGTCCGGGCCCGCGCGGTGCTCAGGACGCGGCGGACGGCTCGTGGGGCGAGGAGGTCGGTGAGGCCCAGACGGCCGACGAAGGTGACGCGGGCGCGGTCGGCGACCTCGCTCACGGTCTCGGAACCGTCGTCGACCGGGTCGACGTGCACCCGGAAGGGGCGCCAACCGGGCGGCCGAGGCTGACGACTCCCCGACGGTTAAAGGGCCGCCCCGGTCCCGGTCGATCAATTGTCAATACCTGTGGATCGGTGCTGCCGCCTCGCTATGTGCTGAGGTGTTCGTGAAGCATCTGCCAGGTTCCGGCGCTGTTGATGAGCACGTTGGTGCCCCGACCGCTTCCTGATCGCAGCTGGCCGTCGATGGTTCCGGTCCAGGTGAACCGGTAGCGGCAAACCGCGTGGTCATCGCTGTGGGCGATCCACTCCAGGTCCTTGATCTGGTAGATCTCGTCGCGGATGGTGGCGAAGGTCTCGGCGATGGCGGAGAGGATGGCTTCGCGGCCGCGGTGTGATCCGTCGGAGAACCAGTAGACGGCCTCGGGAGCGATCAGCGGGACGAGCTGGGTGATGTCGTGACTGTTGGTCGCCTGCTCGTAGGCGCGCATGAACTCGGTGAGTGGTGCGGCAGGTTCGGGCATTGGCTGGTCCTTCTCTCCCTTTCGCGACGTGACAAGTGGCTGGGCAGTCAGGCCGCCGTGGCCTGTTCTCGCTCGACCAGGACGCCGTTCTCGAATGTGGAACCCGAGCGGACCAGGGCGACGAGGTGGGGTGCGGTCACCGCTCGCCAGCGTTCCTGGGCGGACTCGACCAGCTTGAAGACCATGGCGAGGGCGGCGGCCGGGCTCCCGGCGCCGCGGGTGACCTTGGTCCGAAGTTCCACCGAGCTGAAAGTCGACTCGATCGGATTTGTGGTGCGCAGATGGATCCAGTGTTCGGCCGGGAAGTCGTAGAACGCCAGCAACTCTTCCTCGTCCTCGGTGATCTTCGCGACGGCCTTGGGCCACTTGGCGCCGTAGGTCTTGGTAAACGCCTTGATCGCTTTCGCGGCGTGGTCGCGGTCCTCGGCGTTGTAGATCTCCTGCATCGCCTTCGTCGCGCCGGGCTGTGCGGATTTCGGCAGGGCGTTCGTGACGTTCCGGGCCTTGTGGACCCAGCAGCGTTGATGACGGGCGGCCGGGAACACCTCGGCCAGGCCTTCCACAGGCCCATCGCTGTCCCTGCCGAGAATCTCGTCCGTGCAGGTCAGGCCGCATGCTGGTACTCGTGGAGGGTGACGCCGAGGCGGTCGCGTCGTCGTATGTCGAGGTGGGCGATGGCGTCCGGGTCGGTGATCGGCGGTGGCAGGGGTGCAGCGGGCGGGCGTCTGCGATGCCTTGGTGGGGCCGGTGGGAGTTGTAGTGCTGTTCGAACTCGCGCAGGGCGTGGAGCAGGTGGCGCTGGTTCCAGACCAGGGTGCGGTCCAGCAGTTCGCGTCGGCAGGTCTGCACCCAGCGTTCCATGAGCGCGTTCGTCCGCGGCATCCGGATCCCGCTGAGTACGACGTCGATCCCCGCATCCTCAAGGACGGTGTCGAACGGGGCGGGGTACTTCCCGTCGCGGTCGCGGATCATGAACCGGGCCCGGCAGCCGGCATCCTCGAGATCCATGACGAGGTTCCTGGCGGCCTGTGCCACCCAGGAGGCGGTCGGGTGCGCCGTCGCGCCCAGGATGCGGATGCGCCGGCCGGCGTGCCCGATCACCGCGAACACGTACAGCCGCGCCCCGGACAGGGTGACCGCTTCGAACAAGTCACATGCCGGCAGGGCATCGGCCTGGGAGCGCAGAAAGTCCGTCCAGGTGCTGGAACCCCGCTCGGGTGCCGGGTCGATCCCCGCCTCCGTCAGGATCTCCCACACCGTGGAGGCGGCCACCTGCGCGCCCAGAACCAGCAGCTCGCCGTGGATGCGCCGGTAGCCCCAGCCGGGATTCTCCCGCGCCAGACGCGGCACGAGAACGCGGATCGAGCGCACGGTGCGCGGCCGGCCCGCACGCTTGGGCCGGGAACGGGCGGCGTGGCGGCGTGGCGGCGCGAGACCAGGTCACGGTGCCAGTGCAGCACAGTGTCCGGGCGGACCAGCAGCCGTGCCCGGCGGCGCAACACACCGCGCGGGAGCCGGTGCAGTAGCGCGGCCAGGAACACCCGGTCACTCGGGGCGAACCGCACCCGATCCCGGCCGAGCTGGCGTTCGAGCACGGTGATCTGATGACGCAGCGCGAGGATCTCCGCGTCCTTGTCCTGGTTGCTCACCGGCAGCAGCCGCAGCAGGGCGAACACGTTCGCCACACCCAGATAGGCAAGTCGAAGCAGCGCGACAGATCATCCTGCCGGGGCACTCGCCAGGTGCCCAGAGCACCCGCCCAAGCGCCCGCGCTCGACACCACCCGTACACCAGCCCCACCAGGACGGATGAGTTTTTCGGCAGGCGCAAGGTAAGCAGCTCTGTAAGTGCGCTCCTCATCTCGACGATCGACCGGCTGTGAGTTCGGGTCTGACTCAAGCATCAAGGAAGGCTGAGATCTGAATCGGACCGCATCCGGAGGTCGAGTCTGGCGCATGCACTCCGCAGCCTCCACTGGACTTCCGATTACGTTCCGAATACTATGGATCCATGACCATCGCAGCAGGCCTCCCCGTGGCGACTCGGCGCTCCTCGGACCTGAGCAAGCACTCCGCCGAGGTCTTCGCCGAGGCCGAGGACCACCCCGTGACGGTGACCCGGCGCGACGGCGAGGCTCTGGTCCTGATGTCGCAGCGCGAGGCCGAGGGGCGTGCCCGCTTGCTGAACTTTGCCGCGCAGCTCATCACCGTCACCCTCGACGACCGCGGCTCGCTCGCCGAGCGGATGTCCAAGGCCCTCCCTTGGATGCTCGCGCTGTCGCCGGCCGACCGGGAGTCCTGCGCGCAGGACCTCGTCGAGGCGGCGCGCGCGTCGTTCTCCACCGACCAGCCGCACCTCGCGACCGCAGAGCTGACCTCCTGGAAGGAGACGGCCACCGCCGTCGCGGCCGGGCTCAGCAGCGGCAGCGCCGGTCTGGAGTGGCTCGACGACGATGAGACCGTGGAGCGTCCGTAGCCGTGGCGGCCGCCAGGAAGGGCGAGCTGGTTCCTCGCCCTCCGAAGAAGATCGAGTATGAGATCCGCTTCGCCACAGCCGACGCGCAGAAGGGATGGCGCGACCTCGTCGCGACGATCCGCAACCCCATGACGGAGACCTGGGACTTCCTCACGCGGACGCCACTGTCCACGACGCCGACGAACTATCGGCTCAAGGGTGAGCTCGGCGTCATCGAGCGTGGCGGCGCGACCCATGAGCGGTGGCAGCACAAACCGACTGCGAAGGGCACCGCGCGCCTCTGGTTCTACGTCCACGAGCGCACGGTCTTCCTGGAGCAGGTGCACACGAGCCACCCGAACGAGACGAAGTAGGCGGGCTTCGCAGCGTCGTTCTGGATCTGGTCGCTGACCCGCTGCCAACGGCCGTCGCACCAGAGTCTCGCACAAGCGCCCCGCCAGGCTTCGGCCTGGCGGGGCGCTTGCTGGTTCATGCTGATTGCGTAGTGGTCGGTACACGGTCCAGCTGACGCAAGTTGCTCTGGCTCGCGACTGCCCGCCTCGGCCTCGTGCTGCTGGGCTGTGTGCCGCTCGTCATCGCGGCGACCCGCAACGCCCAGCACGTCGCGACGCTCTCGCTTATCTCGTTCAGGTCTGGAACACGGACACCCGGGCACGCCCTGGAAAGAACAAACCCTGGCGACATCGCGCCAGCGAGCGAGGGGTCATCCAGAGAGTTCGCGGCCTAATCTGCCGCGCCAGTCTTCTGAGGCCGGGCGGCGGTTCCTGGGAGCTTGCTAGTCCTTGCCGAGGAAGACCGACTTGAACAGGTCGGCCGCGTCGACGAGGGGCTCGGTGGGTACCCGGAGCTCACCACTGGTCACGGCGTCGTTGCCGTCCTCGGTGAGTTCCCACGAGACCTCCACCGAACTGGCCTGGGGATCCCTCGCGATGATCACGTAGTCGTCTTGGTCGCTCGTCCAGGGTACGTTCGGGCGGAACGACTCCGGAGTGAGCACAACTTCAGCGTCCTCGCCGTGGTTGCTCCAGGTCACGGGATACCCCCGTGGGAGGGGTCGGAGAGTCGAGTAGTCGAGGCTCGGCAGGAACGGATCGTGCGGCCGCAGCACTGGTTCGACGGTCTTCTCGACGTCGGCGTCGTCCGGGTCGAGGTAATCCAGCAGCTCGCAGTTATGGAACGTCAGAATCAGGTGCGGCTTGGCCACGAAACGATCGCGGCTGACCACCTGGACGCCGGCACCCGGCATCCCGACGCCCAGGAAGTGCTCCCGGCCGTTCGCGATGTGCTCGGCCTTCTTGCTCTGCCATGCGGCGAGGGCCTGCTCCCGGTCCTCCGTCGACAGCGGCTCCGGGCTGCCGAAGACGTTCGACGCCAATCTGAACGACGTCGAGGCGAAGGCGTCTTCAGCCGGTGTCGGCTGCTTGGTGAACTGCTCTTCTTCGTAGCCGCGCAAGCTTTCCAGGATCTCCTCCACGCGATCGACCCTGCAGATCGGGCCGAGCACCTGCACCTCGAGGTCGATCGGCGGCTTCCCGCCCCCGCGGGCGCGCTCGACGAGGGCGAGGACCTCTCCGGAGCGTGCGGGCCGCGTGTTGCTGGTGCCTCGCACGTAGATCGCGCCGTCCTCGAGGTTGTCGCGGCGGTCGTCGCCCTGATAGCTCTTATGGCACGGGAAGATCGTCTGGCCATTCTTCGGCGGCTGGGCGATGACGAACAGGACCTCGTGGTCGGAGTCGATGCCGATCCGGCCGAACTCGAAGGCCGGGAACTGGGGCCCGAGGTAGGGGCGGAGCCGGTCCTCGAGTTCGTGGGCCTCGGTGCCGCGCGGCACTCCGGGAGCGCTGTCCTTCTGTGCGCCGATGACCAGGACCGCATAGCCGTGGAAGTGTCGGGCCGCCTCGCCCGGACGCCGATTCGCTGCGCCCAGGAGGAACTTTGCGATCTTGGCCGCGGTCGCTTTGCTGCTCATGTTGAGAGGGCTCTTGACCTCCAAGTAGGGCGTCTCGGCCTCGTCGCCGACAGCGACCACGTGGTCGAGGACGCCCCGCAGCGCGCGCGCACCGAGCGGGATGACGCTGGTGTCGAGAGCGGACGTCCTGGCGTCCGAGTCGTCTGAAGGCGAGAGATCCAGCATGGAATGATTCTCCCATTCATGTAGCCGGTCCCGGACGCGGAAGAGCTGTCTCGCCCTGCTTTTGTTGACGACCGCTTGCTCAGGGCTCGATCGCTACGAATGTCGGTTCTGGCCAGGCCGACCATGCGCCAGACGCTGGGCTTCGGCCGTGACCTCGGCATCGAGCTGGGCCAACGTCCTGTTCCCGTACTCGACGATGTCGTACTCGTCATCAAGCTCAGCAAGGCGCTCGGCCAGGGGTAGCTGGTGGCCGAACCGCTGGTGGATGCGCATAGCAAGCTCTTGCGGCGTCAGCCGGCCCGCCAGCATCTGGTGCGCGAGCGCCCGCACGGCAGCGTCCTGCCCGGCCTCGCTGTCGCGCGAGTAGAACACAAGGTCCAGCTCGTCGAGTACGACGGGAAGCAGGTCGGGAACGTCGTACTCCGCCTCGGCACGTGTGTATCCGGCGAGAATGCGCAGTGCCGGGCTGTCTAGTCCGGCAACGAGTGCAGCGCAGGCAGCCTCGACGACATCGTGAGCATGGGCCTCGCCGATACTCCAGAGAACAGCGAGATCTTGCAGGTCATCGGTTGCGGCTTCGATCGGCGACACCTGCGCATGATCCCCTGCACGAGATGATCCCGTCGACCGCCTTTCGACTCAGGCGCGCCGACCGCGCTGACGGACGATCTTCTCCGCAGACAGTCGCCCGTGACCAGCACGAGTACCCCGAGGATCGGTCACACCAGCCCTTTGACCTGCGACTTCAAGTTGGCGGAGGCATCACTGATGCGCACAGTCGTGTGTGTCGCGTGCCGAACTCGCAATGGTGTTTTCCTGTCTCGGACTTAGCACCCGACCGTCACAGTCAGGGCCCCGCATCAAGGAATGCACTCGAACGGGTGAACTCATGCCATGCCGGGCGGGAGGGAAACGCCTACGTGATCTTCTGGCCCTAACTACGCATCAGGGAGACAGACATGGCATCGGCGCACTTCGCGTTCACCACCCCGCCCGGCGACAAGGAGTTCGTCATCGAGCTCACCGACGACACTCTCATTGCCAAGGCCCGCAAGATCCTTGCCGGCGAGGAGAAGAAGGAGACGCACATCGGAGGCAGGATCAAGAAGGAGACAGCCTCCTACAACCCTGGCTGGTACTTCCATCTCGACCCGTCCACCATCCGGTTCTTCGATACGGGACTTGAAGTCCTCGACGCCGATGCGAGCTACACCGATGACCACATCGACGAAGCCGGCGGTGTGTTTCTCCCCGGCGGCCACTGGTACCCCCAGGCTTCCACGCTCACCCGCGAGGTCTGAACCACCCCGGGCGCCAGCCGCCCCCGGGTCTGTACGGTGAACGGTGTAACTCCCGAGCAGGGAGGGACAGTTGATGACTGACGTGATGAGCGGAACCGGCGCCGGGGAGGCTGCTGTGGAGGCTGTGGATGACGGGCTGGTAGCCGAGCTGGTGGCCAGGGCCCAGGCCGGCGGGGTGAGCCTGACCGGTGAGGGCGGGTTGCTGGCCGAGCTGACCCGCAAGGTGTTGGAGTCGGCGCTGGAGGGGGAGCTCACCGATCATCTGGGTCACGAACCCGGCGAGCGGGCCGAGGGCGGCCGGGAGAACTACCGCAACGGCCACCGGGTCAAGACCGTGACCACTGAGATCGGCCCGGTCGAGATCGCCGTGCCACGAGACCGGGCGGGATCTTTCGAGCCGCAGCTGGTCAAGAAGCGGCAGCGGCGTCTGGGCGGCGTGGACGAGATGGTCCTGTCGCTGTCCGCGAAGGGTCTCACGCACGGGGAGATTTCAGCCCATCTGTGCGAGGTGTACGGCACGGAGGTCTCCAAGAGCACGATCTCCACGATCACCGACAGCGTGATGGCCGGCATGGCCGAATGGCAGAACCGCCCCTTGGACAGCGTCTACCCGGTCGTGTTCATCGACTGTGTGAACGTGAAGGTCAGGGACGGACAGGTCGCCAACCGGCCCATCTACATGGCTCTGGCGGTGACCGCCGAGGGGCACCGCGACATCCTGGGCCTGTGGGTCGGCGATGGCGGCGAGGGCGCGAAGTACTGGATGCAGGTCCTCACCGAGATCAAGAATCGCGGGGCGCGCGACGTGCTGATGCTCGTGTGCGACGGCCTGACCGGCCTCCCCGATGCGGTGAATACCGTCTGGCCTGCGACGATCGTACAGACGTGCGTGGTGCACCTGCTGCGCAACTCATTTCGGTACGCGGCCCGCCAGGACTGGGACAAGATCGCCAAGGCGCTCAAGCCCGTCTACACCGCGCCCACCGAGGACGCCGCCCTGGAACGGTTCATGGAGTTCACCGAGACGTGGGGCACGAAGTACCCAGCAATCGTACGTCTGTGGGAGAGCGCCTGGGCGGAGTTCGTCCCCTTCCTCCAGTTCGACGTGGAGATCCGCAAAATCGTGTGCACGACCAACGCGATCGAGAGCGTGAACGCCCGCATCCGTAAGGCCGTCAGGGCCCGCGGGCACTTCCCCAACGACCAAGCCGCCCTCAAGTGCGTCTATCTGGCGGTGATGAGCCTGGATCCCACGGGCATCGGACGAAAGCGCTGGACCATGCGATGGAAGGCCGCTCTCCAGGCCTTCGACATCGCCTTCGACGGCCGGCTCACCGCCGGACGCCGCTAGAAAAAAACCAACCGAGTTCCACCGTTCGCTGGGGTCTGACAAGATTTTCGTAGCCGGTGATCGGGGCGAAGCTGCTGGTCCGTGGGTCAGTTGAGCAGGATGCGCTGGCGGAGGAGGGCGAAGCCCGCTCGTCCGTAGGTCTGCCGTTTGAGGAGTTT
>NZ_JAYMZR010000097.1:0-26924 GCF_035828615.1 Streptomyces sp. H27-D2
CCCCAGGGTCGGCGGTGGGGTCGGCCGCGTCGTAGCGGACCAGGTTGTCCCGGCCGCTCAGAAAGCCGTAGAGGGCCGGGCCCTCGATGAGCGCGCCGACCCTGGGGAGCACCCGGCGCACCGAGCGCGGCATGGGCCTGCCCAGCACGCGGGCCTGGCCCGACGTGGGCTCGATGAGGCCCATCAGCATCCGGATCGTCGTCGTCTTGCCCGAGCCGTTGGGGCCGAGGAAGCCGAAGACGCTGCCGCTGGGCACGGTGAGGTCGAGGGCGTTCACGGCGAGCTGTCCGCCGCGGTAGCGCTTGGTGAGGCCACGGGTCTCGATGGCGGCGGGGGCGGTGGAGCCGGGGGCGGGGCCGGTACGGGTACGGTCCGCGGCGCCCGCGCCCGCGCAGGCCCCGCCTCCGGCCCTGTCGTCGGCCCTGGCGTCGGCAGCAGGCTCGTCCACGGATCTCCCCTCAGTCGTCCCGGCAGGCATCCGGCGGTCACCCGGCCGGCGGGTACGGGCGGCGGGTACGGCCGGGCGGCCCGGCGGCACTGGAGGAGTGCGCCGAACCGCCCGGCCGCGTTCACCGACCGCGTGATGCGACCGCGTGATGCGACCGCGTCACCGACCCACGGTCGCATCACGCGACGTCACGGTCGCGTACCCGCGGCGCCCGCCGCGTCACTTCGCGGCGTTGGCGACCTTCAGCAGGCCGGCCTTGTCGACGGCGCCGACGTAGACAGTGCCGTCATCCGTCATCAGCGCGTTGACCAAGCGGGTGCTGAACACCGTGCCGGAGCCGAAGTCGCCCTTGACCTTCTCGCCCAGGCTGCTGAGCAGCTTCTCGGCGTCGGGGGACTTGCCGCCGTCCTTGGTGACCGGGCCTCCGCCGGACCCCTTGATCTCGGCGACCGAGGCCCAGCCCTTGCCGTGCACGTTCACCCCGGAGCCGGTACCGGAGCCGGATCCCGACTTCTCGGCCAGGTCGGAGAGCCCGGGGATGCCGGACAGACCGGACGGCCCGGCCTTGTCCGTCTTGTCCGACTTCGAGTCCGAGTTCGAGCCGCCCAGGTCCGCCGCCTTCTGCTCGGTGACCTTGGCGCCCTTGGGCGGGGTGAAGTCGAAGGTGCTCGCGGCCGGCTTGGCGAAGTCCACCGACGAGAAGCCCGCCTCGACGGCCGCCTTGCCGCCGCTCTTGGGCATCAGGGTGAACTTCAGCGGCACGCCGTTGTCCGCGTCGACCGCGATCCGGATCGAGCCGACCGTGGACTCGCTCTGCTTGGGCGTGATGACGAGCTGGTACGCGTCCTGCCCGGCCACCTTCGCGGTGCCGTCGACCGTCACCGAGGTGGTGTCGCCGACCGCCTTGAGCGCCTGCTTCGCGAACTCCTGCGGGGTGGCGTCCTTGAGGCCCTTCGGCAGCTTGTGCTCGGCGTCCTTGCCCGCCCCGCCCTTGCCCACGGCCTCCTCGCTCGCGCCCTTGGGGGCCGTCGCGTGGTACGCCTCGTTGGAGCCGCTGTCGTAGGTCCACACCTGGTCGGCGTTGTGGATCATGCTGTACTCGGCGGCCTTGTCGATGATCGACACCCGCTGCTTCTGCGGGCCGTCCACGGCCACCCGCAGGGTGTGCGTACCGGACGCCAGTTCGGTGAGCTTGGCCTCCGGCGAGGCGGCGCCGCCGCCGTCCTTGTCTCCGCCCCCACCCGCGCCCGAACCGAACATGCCGCCGGCGCCGCCGGCGGGCAGTGCCGGGAGGCCGAGGTCCGAGCTGACCTTCACCGTGCCGGACAGTTGCTGCGTGTCCGAGTCCGCGATCTTGGCGATCAGCGCCTCGGCGGAGATCTTCGGCAGATCCGGGTCTCCGGCGCTCGCCAGCGCCGGAACCAGCCCGATGGTCGCGGCCGCCACCCCCGCTACCGCGAGCGGGACGACGAAACGGGCGGTCTTGCGCCGACTGGCGGCTCGCTCCCCCGCGCCGTCCCATTCGTCACTGAGCTGTGTGGGTCGGTTCCGTGGCATGTGCAATACCTCCGTCGTAGGCGGCGGTCATTCGTGTCGCACTCGTCCACCCCTCGGGCCCATTGTCGCCCGATCCGCCATGCGGTGGTGGTGTTAATCCCACCAAATGAACGGGCTCAGCGCGTCAGCCCACGGGATCAAGCTCTTCTACTGCTCTGGGATGACGATCGCTCGCCCAGGTGGCCGCCCGTGTACCGCCAAAGGCGGAGACGGCCCTGACTAGTGTCAGGGCCGTCTGCCGGACCTTCTGCCGGACCTTCTGCCGGGGGCGCGAAATCATGAGCCGCACGCCCCCAACTGGGGCCCGGAGGGAGGCCGGGGGGATCACCCCGCCCGGTGCACCACCGCGTCGCACAGCTCCACCAGCGCGGCCTTGGCGGCGCACTCGGGCAGCGGCGCGAGCGTCGCGCGGGCCTGCTCGGCGTAGCGGATGGTGTCGCGGCGGGCCTGCTCCAGCGCCGGGTGCTCGCGCAGCCGGCGCAGCGCCTCGGCGAGCCGCGCGTCGTCCGTGAGGTCTCCGTCGAGCAGTTCGCACAGCTCCCGGTCGCCCGGCGAGCCGGTGGCCGCCGCCTGCGCGCGTACGTGCAGCACGGGCAGCGTGGGGATGCCTTCGCGCAGGTCGGTGCCGGGCGTCTTGCCGGACTCGTACGAGTCGCTGGCGATGTCCAGCACGTCGTCGGCGAGCTGGAAGGCGGTGCCGAGCCGCTCCCCGTACTGGGTGAGGATGTCGACGACGCCGTCGCCCGCGCCGGACATCATCGCGCCGAAGCGCACGGCGACGGCGATCAGCGAGCCGGTCTTGCCGGCGATGACGTCGAGGTAGTGCTCGATCGGGTCGCGGCCGTCGCGCGGGCCGGCCGTCTCCAGGATCTGGCCCGTCACCAGCCGCTCGAACGCCTCGGCCTGGATACGGACCGCTTCGGGCCCGAGGTCGGCCAGGATGTGCGAGGCCCGCGCGAAGAGGAAGTCACCGGTGAGCACGGCGACGGAGTTGCCCCAGCGGGCGTTGGCGCTCTCCACGCCGCGGCGCACGTCGGCCTCGTCCATCACGTCGTCGTGGTAGAGCGTCGCCAGATGCGTCAGCTCGACGACGACGGCGGACGGCACGACGCCCGGTGCGTAGGGGTCGCCGAACTGCGCGGCGAGCATCACCAGCAGCGGCCGGAACCGTTTGCCGCCGGCTCGCACCAGGTGCTGCGCGGATTCGGTGATGAACGGCACGTCGCTTTTGGTGGCCTCCAGCAGGCCCTCCTCGACAGCAGCCAGCCCGGCTTGGGCATCGGCGTCCAGTGCCTGGTCCCGCACGCTCAGCCCGAAGGGCCCGACGACGGTCACGGGGGGTACTCCTGTCTGCGGACGATCACGCGGATTGTCGATGTGTCGCTGCCTCAAGCAATGGCAGCGTATCCGGTCCCGGATGGATCACTGTGAGCGGCTGCCCGCGCCAGGTGGCGTCAAGCGAACGGAGGGCCTGGCCGGTATGTTCTTGATCACCGTTTGCTCCTGGTTTGCGATCCGGGGGTGAGGGCAGCAGAGGCACCCTGACAGCTGGGACTCAACTCATGGACTACCGCACCGAATTCCCGTACGAGACCCGCTGCGAGGACCTCCGCATCCCGCTGTCGGACGGCACCCTGCTCTACGCGCGCGTCTGGCGCCCGGTGAGCGAGGAGCCCTTCCCGGCGCTGCTGGAGTACCTCCCCTACCGCCTCGGCGACTGGACGGCCCCCCGCGACGCCCAGCGGCACCCCTGGTACGCGGGCCACGGCTACGCCTCCGTACGCGTCGATGTACGCGGCCACGGCAACTCCGAGGGCCTGCCCACCGACGAGTACTCCGCGACCGAACTGTCCGACGGCGTCGCGGTCGTCGAGTGGCTGGCCGCGCAGCCCTGGTGCAGCGGCAAGGTCGGCATGTTCGGCATCTCGTGGGGCGGCTTCAACAGCCTCCAGATCGCCGCACTCGCGCCGGAGCCGCTCAAGGCGGTCATCACGGTCTGCTCGGCCGACGACCGCTACGACAACGACGTGCACTACATGGGCGGCTCGGTGCTCGCCGTGGACATGCACGCGTGGGCCGCGACGATGCTCGCGTTCGTCTCCCGCCCGCCGGACCCCGCCCAGGTCGGCGACGCGTGGCGGCAGATGTGGCAGGAGCGGATGCGGGCCGTCGAGCCGTTCATCCACACCTGGCTGTCCCACCAGTCGCGCGACGCCTACTGGCGGCACGGCAGCGTCTGCGAGGACTACTCGGCGATCGAGGCCGCCGTGCTCACCGTCGGCGGCTGGCACGACCCGTACCGCGACACCGTCCTGCGGCTGGCCGAGCACCTCACCTCGCCGGTGCGCGGCCTGATCGGCCCCTGGTCGCACCAGTACCCGGACCGCGGGCTGCCGCCGGGCCCGGCGATCGGCTTCCTCCAGGAGACGCTGCGCTGGTGGGACCACTGGCTCAAGGACGAGGACACCGGCGTCATGCGCGAGCCGCTGCTGCGCAGCTGGATCAGCGAGTCGCACCCGCCGGCCACCGTCTACCCCGAACTGCCGGGCCGCTGGGTCGGCGACGAGAGCTGGCCGTCGCCGAACGTCGCGGTGATCCCGCTGGGGCTGGACTTCGAACTGGGGACGGATACGCCGGCGCTGGAGCCGTCGCCTGCCGCGTCGCCTGAGCCATCGCCTGAGCAGGGCTCGGGGCGGGGCGCGGGGCGGGGTTCCGCGCAGGGCTCCGCCCCCGCCTCCTCACCCACCCCCTCCCCTTCCTCCTCCCCCGCCGACGAGTCCCTGGCCGGGCTGATCCCGGTCCGCTCCCCGCAGCACACCGGCGTCGACGCGGGCCGCTTCTTCCCGTTCGGCAACGACGCGGACCTGCCGCCCGACCAGCGCGAGGAGGACGGCCGTTCGGTCTGCTTCGACTCCGCCCCGCTCGGCGTCCGGCTGGAGATCCTGGGCCGCCCCCAGCTCCGCCTGCGCCTGCGCTCGGAGGCCACCCGCGGCCAGGTCATCGCCCGGGTCTGCGACGTGGCGCCCGACGGCTCGTCCACGCTGATCACCCGAGGCGTGCTCAACCTGCTGGCGCGCAACGGCCGCGACCAGTCCGTCGAATGGAACCCGGGCACCAGCGAGGACATCACCTTCGACCTCAACGGCATCGGCCACGCGTTCCCGCCGGGCCACCGCATCCGGCTGGCCCTCTCGTCCGCGTACTGGCCCTGGATCTGGCCGCACCCGAGCGCCGCGGGCTGGTACGTCGACCCGTCGGCCAGCACCCTCGACCTCCCGGTCCGCACCCCCGTCGACGGCCCGCCCATCACCTTCGAGGAGCCGGAACAGGCCGTGCCGCTGAGCGTGGAATACCCCGCGCCCCCGGACGGCGCCCGGCCGCGCCCCGAGCGCCTGGTCGTACGGGACGTGGCCAGCGGCGAGTACCTGATGGAGGTCGACCCGCGCTACGGCGGCACCCGCGTCTACCCGGACGGCCTGCGCTTCACCGAGGACGCGCTGGAGACGTACCGCATCCGCAGCGACGACCCGCTCTCCGCCCGCACCCGCTCGGACTGGAACATCCGCCTGCACCGGCCGGACATCGACTGGGACGTACGGGTGGAGACCCGGTCCGAGATCAGCGCGACCGAGACGGACTTCATCACCAGCAATGAGGTGCTGTGCCTGTCGGGGGACGAGACGGTGTTCCACCGGACTTGGGAGCGGCGGATTCCGCGGACGGCGGGGTAGCCGCCCCGGAAGACCCCGCCGTCATCAGGGAGGAGGCCGAACGGCGCGGCGTAAGCGAAGCCGAGGTCATCCGCCGGGGCGTCCGCCTCGCGGCCCTGGCCCATCGCGTCTGGGACGAGCCCTTGTTCTCGCGACGTTCGAAGGCTCTGGCCGCATGCCCCACCAGGGACGACGTCAGTAACGCTGTCGCCGACGCCGCGCTGCGCGCTCAACACGCCGTCCGCAGGAACTCGTCGCGGTCAACGGCCGCGCCAGCGTCCGTCATGCCCTCGCGGGGCGGGCAGTCTCGGGGCGGGCAGTCGCGGCAGCGGCCGGGCTGGGCGGCGCGGAAGGGGCGGTCGCAGCCGCCGTCGCAGGTCTGCCAGGGCAGGACTACCGGCTTGGCGGGCGGCGGGGGCGCGGCGACCGGCCGTTCGCTCAGGCGGAAGGCCAGGAGTTTGGCCGGGCGGGCCCGGAAGCGGTCCGGGAGTCCGACGGTGAGCAGATCGGTGATGTCCTTGTGCCCGACGCCTTGCGCGAGCCACTGCGTGACGGCCGGAGCGAGCTCGGCCACCTCGCGCTGGGACAGGATCAGCCGGCGATCGACGATGCGCAGCGAGGCGAGGATGACGATGGCTAGCGGGTCGGCGTCGGCGAGCGGGGGCGCGGGCTGCCTGGGGGCGGGCGTGGGGGCGGTGGCCGGTGCGGGCTCGGGCCCGGATGCCTGCGGAGGGGCCGGTTCCGGTGTCGGCTCGGGCGTGGAGCCGGGCGTCGGGCCGGGCATGGGGCCGGGCATGGGGCCGGGTTGTCCGGTTTCGCCGGTGGGCGCGGGCGGCCTGGCGTCCGGCGCGGCGGCTTCCGGTTGGGGTGCCTGCTCGGGTACGTCCGCCGCCTTGCGCATCCGGGGACGCGGCGGGGCGGGCGGTGGCGGGGTGGGCCGCCCCCGACCGCGTACGCCCACAGCCACAGCCACAGGCACGTTGTAGAAGGTGGTCCGGGTACGGATCTGGCCGCCGAGCCCGCGCTCGCGCCGCCGTTCCAGATACCCGGCGTCCTCCAGCTCCTGGAGCGCCCGCGAGATCAGGATCTCGCCCTCGATGAAGAGCTCGCACAGCGCGGCGATGCTCACGGGCGCGCCATCCGGCAGCGAGAGGATGTACGTCGCGACGCCGACCGTGACCGCGCTTCCGGGCCGCTGCGCGAGGGCGTTGGCGATCACGGTGAAGTTGGCGGTGAGGCGGGTGCGGACATGGATCACGCCGGAGGTCGGTACTCCGGCGTCGGCGCAAGGGCGCGCGTTAGACTGCGTCTCAGCCATCGGGAAGCGTCTCTTCCTGGTCGGTCAGGCCCTCGATCGGGATGCCAGTCCCGGCCGGGGGCCGTCTTGTGTCTGTGGTTGTCGTCGCGAACGTAACCGCCCCCGCCCCGAATCCGCAACCAAGTCACCCTTGTGGGTGACGTGTTGGGAGGGGAGGGAGGGTAGGTAGTTCTTTCTCCCCGTTCTTTGGGGAGGCGCGTGGCCCACCGACTCCTCGCGGACGAGGCCCCGGTGGGACCGGGAGTCCGGTCAGCACCGGCATCGCGACCGCCAGATTCCATCTCGCGAGGGGCCCTCGGGCCCTACGAGCCGACGAGAGCCCGCATCATGTCCGCGACAGGGGGCTGTCGGTCAACGGCCGCGACGCCCGCCGAGGCGGGGAGTGGTCTCAGACGGTGCCGATGGCGAGCATGTGGGAACTGGCGGCGAGGAGGTCCGGGTACGGCTCGGCGAGCCGGGCGGCGGTCAGCGCGGCGGTGAACATGTCGGAGTCGATGAGCTTTTCACCGGTGTGCTGCTCGGTGGCTTTGAGCAGGGACCAGGTGGGACCCTCGACGCCGTACACCGTCACGTCGGCGAGGCCGGCGGCCGTCAGCTCCTCGGCGAGGCCGGGACCGGTGTGGAAGTACGCGGCCGTGAAGCCCTTGCGGCCGGGGTCGTGGCGGCCGGTGGCGAGGATGTCGGCGACGGCCTCCCGTACCGGGTCGCGGGTCAGGAAAGTCGTGGCCGTGTGCTCGAACAGCGACGCATAGCGGCCGATCGCGGCGGCGACCACGAAGCCGCCGGGGCGCACGGCACGGCGGGCTTCGGCGAGAGCCCGGTCGCGGTCGGCGCGGTCGAGGAGGTGGTAGAGCGGTCCGAGGACGAGCGCCACGTCGTAGGAGTCCGTCTCGGCGGTGAGTTCGCGGGCGTCGCCGAGTTCAACCGTGCAGCCGGTCGCCGCGGCGCGCTCGATGTGCCGGGCTACCGGGTCGACGAGGTGGACGCGGTACCCGGCGTCCACGAGCCACGCCGCGTGGACACCCGGGCCGCCGCCGACATCGAGCACCCTCGCGGGCGCCGGGGGCAGGTAGCGGCGCAGGATCTCCTGGGTACGGACCAGTTCAAGAGTTCCGTCCGCCGAGTCGGTCAGGCGGGTCGATTCGTCGAACGTCTCGGTGTAGAAGTCGAGGATCTCGGGAGGCACTTCGGGGGAGGTCTCCATAGAGGGATGGTCTACCCTCACCGGCCGTCTGTGGGCCTGGAAGACGGCAAAGCCCCCCGACGTAGTGGAACTGCCAGCAGCACCACGCCACAGCGTCCGCCGCCGCGCCTCTACGGACTTGCCAATACAGGCTGGCCTACACGCGCTTTCGGCTGAGGTCGAGGAGCATCGCGTCCTGAAGGGGCGCGCCTTGCCACGGATTGATCTCGCCGACCTTTCGGTACCCCCATGCCCGGTACGCAGCCTGCGCCGCCTCGTTGTCCGGATGGACATTGAGCAGGACGCGCTCGACACCGCTCCCATCGATCACGGCGTCATGCAAGCGATGGGCGATACCGCGTCCCCGCCATCGCGTGCGCACCGCGAGCTCCATGAGCCCCAAGGTCCGGTGTCCGTCCTCGCGCCGCATCTCGTCGGACACGGGTTTGGTGAAATGGTCCCACCAGCCGGTGCTGGGGCTGAGCGGGTATCCGTAGGCGATGCCGACCGGCTCGCCGTCCTCAGTACGGGCAAGGGCACCCCGGAAGGTGCCTTTGCGGGTCTGCGAGCGGAACCGGCGGAAGGTCGCAGCGACGCGTTCTTCTGTCTCGTTGTAAGGCGGTGCGGTGAACACTTCGGAATAGACCAGGGTGAACGCGCCCTCAGCCTGTGCCGCAGCATGGCCGTCCATACATTCGACGGCGATGGTTCCTCCCTGCGCCATACGTCACTCCTCACACGGTCTCGCGGATACGTACCGCGCACTCCCGAGCCACAGCGCTGTCGAGGCGAACGGCCGTCTGCTGGAACTCGCACATCTTGCGCAGGAGGCGCGGCGAGGAGATGCCGCCACAGACTTCGAGAACGGTGTCCATCTCCGCGCAGGCTTCCTCCACCTCACCGGCGGAAAGGAGTACACCCGCGAGTTTGACGCGGTACGAGGCGCTGTTGCGGGTGTAGTCGCAACCGATGCCGCGCACGGCTGCTCGGAGAAACGGCACAGCGCGTTTGGGTTGACCCGCGCGTACGTACATATCGGCCGTGGCGTGATCGACCTCGAAGGGACCGGCGAACTGCGCCCAGTTGGGAACGTCCGCGTCGGTGTCCGTACGGCTCTGGTGGGTCACCGCCCGAGTCAGCGCCCGACGTGCACCGGTCAGGTCGCCAGTGTGCGTAGCGATGTTGGCTTCGCGCAGCGCGATCACCAGCTGCACGGTCGCGCCCGTGCCCGCGCTCCTCGCGAGGCGGTAGGCGTTTTCGACCGCACTCGCCGCCTCCCACACCCGGTCCGCCTTGATCGCGAGGAGCACGAGCGTCTCCAGCACGGAGACCTGCAACAGCGGGTCGTCGATGAGCTGCGCCGCCGCGAGGCCTTCCATGCACGCGGCGCGACCTTCCTCGATCCGCCCGCCGTCGTACCCGTACCAGGCTCGATGCCCATGCAACTCGGCGAGCATCGTCTGTAGTTCGCGGCCGATGCGCGAGGTGTACGAGGCGGTGCCGAGCGCTCCCGTGATCTCCCCCTCGATGCGGTGGGCTCGCGTCATGGCAGGCACGCTGCCGGACAGATGATCCGTCTGATAGAGGCTGTCGAGGCGGGTACGCAGCCGCGCCACATCGGCCGTCCCGACGCGCGGACCCGCTCGACAGCCAACAAGAGCCGTTGCTGCCAGGGCTCCCGTTTCGGCGACGAACGTTCTCCTTTTCACCCCTCCAGCCTCACTGACCGGCATCGTGTCTGTCATCCGGTGCGAAGGGATCGCGAACCCCATTTCGGCGAGGGGCACTCCGAACATGGCTTCCAACACGGCCTGCTGCCCTGGGTGCGGCACCGGTGGTGGTTCCTCGCACTCCCAACGCCGCAGTTGCCGGACACTCACCGCCGCGTCGATACCAAGACGAGCGGCTTCGCCGGCGAAATCGCGCGCGAATGACTCCTGCGTATGCCCAGCGGCCTGCCGTAGCTGCGACAACGTGAGTGTGGCCTCTCCCGCCATGTGCATCCCCTCGCGACCGCGGATTCTCCCCTCACCGTAGCGATTTCGCCACTCCCCCACACGTGAAAACGTCCGCCGAAACGTCCGGTCTTCTTTGGCCCATGACGTCCTGCCAGGCGGTGCACTGGTGAAACTGCTTCGACGAGCGCGCTGTCTGTACGACTCGCTCCGCAACGAGAAACGAGAGGGGATCCACCCATGACCATCAAGCCCCCCACCGAGCCCGGCTCCGTAATCACCCACGTGACCCCCGTCAAACGCGACGTGACCTACGACCACCGTGCCCAGCAAGCCGCCATGCCGATCACCGTGCACCACCGCGACGGCAGCACGACCAAGTCCCTGATGGTCCTCACCCCCGACCAGATGGAGCTCTACGCGATCCAACTGGAACAGGTCATCGCGAAGCGCACCACGGCCAGGGAACAGGGGCTGCAGTGATGGCAGGTAACGCCTCGCCGACCACCGAGGACGTCTGCGCCTTCGCGGCCGGGCGTATCCAGGACGCGGCGGCCCGTCTGTGGCCCGGCGATCCGGTGACGCTCGGCCCGCATACGCCGTCCGTCACCGGCTACGTCCAGCGGATCGAGGCCGACGGGCGGGCACTGTTCGCCAAATACAGCGTTCTGGGGGCCCTCGGCGGCAGCCTCCCCACGCACCGCCCGCACTCTGAATGAGAGAGAACGGCTATGGAATCCTTCGAACGCGCCCGGCTGGACGCCTACTTCGCCAAGATCGCAGCCCAGTTCGCCCCCGCCGAGCCGGCCTCGTCATTCCTGGTCACACACCTGCTGCCAGAGCGGCCCGGCTTCGTCCGTGCGGTCGCCTCACTGTCGCGGCTGCGGGCGGTGCTGCCCAAGCCGAAGTCCATCAGCCCGGCCGCCCAGCGTGAGGTCGAGCAGACGATTCCCGTCGATGTCCTGTCCCGCGAGCTGTTCGCCGATCCGGACGCTGCCCTGGACTACTTCGAGTCGAGGGCCGGCGGCGAGCCGGTCGCGCTGCTGGACGTCGGCGGCTACTTCGCCCCGACCCTCGTCGAACTGCATGGGCGTTTCTCCGGTCAGCTCGTCGGGGTGATCGAAGACACCGAGAACGGCCACCGCCGCTACGCAGACCTCGACAAGCTGCCCTGCCCGGTCATCTCGGTCGCCCGCTCGCCACTGAAGGACCCCGAGGACTTCCTCGTCGGCCAGTCCGTGGTCTTCTCCACCGAGGCCGTCATGCGCGGACGTGGCGACATCCTGCACGGCCGCCCCGCCTTGGTGATCGGCTTCGGCAAGCTCGGCTCCAGCATCGCCCGGCTCCTGCATGCCAAGGGCGTCCAGGTCACCGTCTTCGACATCGACCCCGTCCGCCGCACCCAGGCCATGTCCCAGGGCTTCACCGTCGCCCGCGACCGCGAGAGCGCGTTGACCGGTGCCGGGCTCGTTCTCTGCGCGACCGGTGCGGTCTCCCTGCACGGCGAGGACTTCCCCCACCTGCGCAACGGTGCCTACGTCGCCACCGTCACCAGCAGCGAGGACGAACTGGAGCTGAACGGACTCCCCGACGTCTACACCCGCACGATGGTCGGCGACCACATCACCCGCTACCAGACCACCGGCCACTACTTCTATCTGGCGAACGGCGGGAATGCCGTCAACTTCCTGCACGGCGCCAGCGTTGGGCCATTCATCTTCCTGATCCAGGCCGAGATCCTCGCCGCGATCAGGATGCTCACCCGCGGTGACCTCGACCCAGGAATGCACGAGGTCACCGCGGCCGACCGAGCCGCTATCGCGGCGACCTGGCTCTCCTACTTCAACAGGTGATCGACATGGCCATCACGGCAGACCACATCCGCAGCACCCTGACCGCCTACCTCGACGAGCACCCCGAGGAGAAGCCCGAACTGGCCTTCGCCCTCGATCTCCTCGACACTGGGGCCGACCTCACCACCCGGAGCGAGTTCCGCGGCCACGCGACCGCCGGGGCGGTCCTCGTCGGTCCGGACGGGCGCATCCTTCACATCCACCACCTCGCCATGGCCAAGTGGCTCCTGCCCGGCGGGCACCTGGAGACCTCGGACGAGACCTTGCTCGACGCGGCTCTGCGCGAGCTCACCGAGGAGACCGGCATCCCCGCGGATACCGTCACCCCGATGAGTGAGAAGCCGGTCCACATCGACGTCCACCCCATCCCCGCCAACAGCGCCAAGGAAGAGCCGAACCACCAGCACTTCGACTTCCGGTTCCTCTTCCGCACTACGGCCGACGTCGGCCGGCTCCAGACCGAAGAGGTCACTGACGCCGCCTGGCGCGACATCGACACCCTCCACGACGACCGGTTGCGGCACCGCGTCGCCCAAGCCCTGCGCTGAACACCGAACACCCGAGCCGGCCGCCCTCGCCTTGAGTCGCGCAAGGGCGGGCGGCCTCCACGTTTCATGAGCGGAGCTCCCCGTTCACCTCCACCGTGACGCCGATCGATACCGCCGGCCGCCTCACTGGGGACGCCTCACCCAGGCAACCCCGCCACCGCCCGCGCGATCCGCGGCGAAGCGAACTCCGTCCCGCACACGAACCGCATCACCGGACCGAAGCTCGCCGCCGCGGGCAGCCCCGTGAAGAACAGCCCCCGCTCCGAGGACGAGAAGCCCGCGTCCAGCCGCGCCGCGCCGCCGCTGCGGGCGAGGCCGGTGCGCAGTCCGTGGCCGAGGAAGTCCATCGCGGCCAGGTCGACCCGGTAGCCGGTCGCCGCCATGACGTGGTCGACGGAGAGTTCGCCGGCGCGGCCGTCCGGGCCGCGCAGGGTCAGGACCGGGCGGCCGTCCTCGATGCGGGTGCGGGTGATCTGTCGGCCCGCGCTCACCTGGACCCGGCCGACGAAGCGGTCGCGCAGCCACCACGCGCCCATCGGGCCGAGCACCCGGCGTACCAGGAAGTGCCGGGTGGGGGCGGGCAGATGGCGGAAGGCTCCCGCGTGGTACGTCAGGGCGTAGAGCGACCAGGCGCGGCCGAAGGGCGACTCGGGGCGCAGCCGGGGCTGGCGGTCGGGGGGTGCGCCGAAGGCGACCGCCGTGCGGCCGCGGGCGATGATCCGGACCGAGTCAGCGCCCGCCTCGGCCAGCAGGACCGCGTTCTCCAGCGCCGACTGGCCCGCGCCCACCACCGCCACGTCGCGGCCCGCGAAGCGGGACAGGTCGTGGTGCTGCGAGCTGTGCGAGACCGGGCCGGTGGCGGACGGGCCCGTCGGCACCGCCCCGGCCAGCTCGGGCGGCAGGTGGCTGAGGCCGCTGAGGCCGGTGGCCACGACGACGGCGCGGGCCTCGAACTGCTCGCCGGAGTCCAGCTTCAGCTCGAAGCCGGATCGACCATCAGAGCCGGGGCCGCCACCGGGGCTGGAGCCCCCGCCCCCCGGGCCCCCGCCGCCCACCCGGTCGACGGACACCACCCGTACCTGCTCCAGCTCCGGCACCAGCCGCTCCTGGAACCACTGCCCGTACCGGATGAACGTCTCCACGGGCAGGATGTCCCAGTCGGACTCGTACCGCTTGCCGCCCGTCGCCACACAGAATTCGAGCAGCGAGTGCCCCGGCTGCGGCGCGTCGAGGCTGGACGCGGCGGGGGTGGACTTGAGCAGCATCCCGGCGGGCATGTGCTCGCGCCAACTGACCATGGGCGAGCCGAAGACGCGGACCGGGATGCCGCGCGCCCGCAGATGGGCCGCGGTCGACAGGCCGTAAGGGCCGGCTCCTATGACAGCTACCGGATGGTTCACTGGTCCCTCCCCAGGGCCTTGCGCGATTGCTTGCCCGGCCGGACGCCGTCCAACCGCGAGGCCCGGCCGTCCCGCCACAACTGCATGAGATGTCTTGCTCCCGGCCGTACGAAGCGCGCGAGCATCGTGAAGAACGGTTTGAGGTCGTCGGGCGCGAACCAGGCCAGTTCCGTGCCGCTCGGGCGCTTGGGGGCGTGCGGCGTGGTGTAGCCGCTGCGGCGGTAGGCGAGCAGCGCGGGCAGGTCGATGTTCTCGACGACGTAGCGGTTGCCGGCCCGCTGCTCGGCCTCCGGCACCTTGCGGCCGGTCAGGTGCAGATGCATGGCCCGGACGACGTCAACGCCCGCCTCGTTCTCGAAGAGCCGGAACTGCGCGCCGACCCGGGGATTGAAGTCGAGCAGCTTGTACTGCCCGTCGCGGCGGTCGAAGCGCCAGTCGAGGTCGATGACTCCGGAGAACCCGACCCGCTTGATGAACTGGGCCGCCATCTCGGCGAGTTCCGGGTTGTCGACCACGTACGCGCACGCCGTCATGCCCGCGTGCGGCGGCCAGGAGCGGACCTTGACGCCGGTGAACATCGCGAGCGGGGTGCTGTCGGCGTCGAAGTAGGCGTGCACGATCCAGTCCTCGGCGTCCTCGCGCGGCAGGTACTCCTGGAGGATCACGCCGGGGCGCGGCCCCCAGTCCCGGCCCAGCGCGAGCAGTTCGGCCGCCGAGCCGATCCGGGTGGTGCCGCGTACGGCGGGGGTGCGGCGGCGCTCGAACGCCTCGCGGTTCTTGGCGACTACGGGGAAGGCCGCGCTCCGGGCGAAGCACTCCAACTCCTCGTACGAGCCGGGGAACGCGGCGGCCGGCGAGGCCACCCCGTGCTCCACGCACAGCTCGTGCAGCCCCTGCTTGCTGGCCAGCCGGCGCGGCAGCTCTGGCTCCACCTTCGGGAAGAGGAAGTGCTCGCCGAGGGTGTCCGCGTGCTCGGCGATCAGCACCGCGGCCTCTTCGTCGGTCGGGATCAGCAGCGTGGGGCGGGCTATTCGGCGCCCGATCCGCAGCAGCCCCTCGACCAGCCGTTCGGGGCTCTCGGTGCCGGTCGTCGGCCAGACGAACCGGCCTCGCAGATAGCGGGAGGCGGCGGCGGGCGTGTAGCGGTCCTCGGTGATGGCGTACATGGGCACGCCCAGCCGGCCCAGACTGCGTATCGCCCCTACCCCGCCGTGGTGCAGCGGATAGTCCCCGATCTTGACGATCAGCCCCGGAACGCTCCGGTCGACCGTGAACAGCGCGCTGCGGCTCGCCACCTGTCCCCCCTATGGTCACGGTCCCACCCCGGCCGCGCCCCGCAAGGACGCTAAGCCCGAATGGAACATTCCGGCAAGACGTTTCCGGACATTGCGCAAGCTTTAGGTTGGGGCACTCGGCCGCCTCCCGGCTGCTCCCAGGCCGTAACCTGTGGCCAGCCCACCGGCGACCCCACCGGCGACCCCGGCGACGACGATGAAGGCGAGGCAGCACGTGCCCGAGCACACCCCGCAAGGTCAGAGCCCGCAGAGCGCACCCGGCTCCAACGGACGCAGCCCGCTCGATCTCCCCGAAGGGGACCCCTTCGGTCCGGGCAACCTCCCGTACGGGATCTTCAGCACGGTCGACTTCCCCGACCACGGCCGGATCGGCGTGCGTTACGGGGAGTACGTCCTCGACGTGCCCACCGCGGCCCGCACCTTCGACAGCGTCTACCAGGACCTGCTGGGCGGCGACACCCTCAACGCCCTGATGTCCGCGGGCCGCCCGGTCTGGCAGGGCGTCCGCGCCGAGCTCACCGGCTGGCTCACCGACCCGGCGCACCGGGCCGCCGTCGAGCCGCTGCTGCACCCGCTCGCCGAGGCGACCCTGCACCTCCCGTTCGAGGTCGCGGACTACGTCGACTTCTACGCGAGCGAGCACCACGCGACCAACGTCGGCAAGATCTTCCGCCCCGACGGCGACGCGCTGACCCCCAACTGGAAGCACCTGCCGATCGGTTACCACGGCCGCGCCGGCACCGTCGTCGTCTCCGGCACCCCGGTCGTCCGCCCCTCGGGCCAGCGCAAGGCCCCCGCCGACCCGGCACCCGTCTTCGGCCCCTCGCAGCGCCTCGACATCGAGGCCGAGGTCGCGTTCGTGGTCGGCGCGCCCTCCGTACAGGGCCGTGCCGTCCCGCAGCGCGACTTCCGCGAGCACGTCTTCGGCGTCTGCCTGCTCAACGACTGGTCCGCGCGCGACCTCCAGGCCTGGGAGTACGTCCCGCTGGGCCCCTTCCTCGGCAAGTCCTTCGCGACCTCGCTCTCGGCCTGGGTGACCCCGCTGGACGCCCTCGACGCGGCCCGCATCTCCCCGCCGCCGCGCGACCACGCGCTGCTGCCGTACCTCGACGACAGCGACCCCGAGGTCATCGAGCCGGCCGGGCTGGACATCCGCATCTCGGTCTCGGTCAACGGCGAGACGATCGCCGAGCCGCCGTTCTCCGCGATGTACTGGACCGCCGCCCAGCAGCTCGCCCATATGACGGTGAACGGCGCTTCGCTGCGCACCGGCGACCTCTTCGCCTCCGGCACGGTCAGCGGCCCGGAGCCGGACCAGCTGGGCAGCCTGCTCGAAATCACCGGCGGCAAGGGGCCGTACCTCCAGGACGGCGACGAGGTCGTCCTCACGGCCTGGGCCCCTGGCCCGGACGGCAGCCGGATCGGCATGGGCGAGGTCGCGGGGCGCGTCACGGCCTGACGAGCGGCGGTCTGGACCTGGGACTACGACCCGGATGCCGCACACGTCGTCGTCGGCTGCCGCCGCACGCCGGCGCGGGCGGGGCGGGAACCACACCCGCCCCGCCCGCGCCTTCCTGCTAGCTTGTCGTGTCCCTGCCTCACCGCAGGGACACCGCGGACTCGACGGAGGAGATGTACGTGCGCAAGGCAGCACAGATCACGGGGGCGGCGTTCTGCGCCGCTGTGCTCATGACCGGATGCAGCAGCAGCGACGGTGACAGTGACAAGGAGACCGGGGAGAGGGCGCCCTCGGCCTCCGGGAAGCCGTCGGCGACCGCCGCTCCCGACGCGGGCGGCGACGTCAAGGCCGCCGACCTCAAGGGCGGTTGGACGACGAGCGGCCTGCACGCCGACAAGGGCCTGCTGATCCTGTCCATCGCCGCGAACGACGCGCTGCTCGTCGGCAAGACGTCCTGCACGGGCAAGGTCGTGGACACCGCCCAGCCGGTGACCTTGAACCTCACCTGCAAGGACAGCGGCTCCGACTACGCCAAGGGCACGGTCAAGAGCGCCGACGCCAAGACGCTCAAGATCACCTGGGCCTCGGGCAAGGAGGACACCTTCACCAAGTCCGACATGCCCAGCGACATGCCCACCGGCCTCACCGGCTGAGCCGCGATCCCGTTCAGCGCGCAGGCACGTCCGAACGCCGACGCCCGGCCCCCTCCGCAGGGGGCCGGGCGTCGCTGGCAGGTGAACGAGGATCGGGTGCGCGGAACCGCGGAACCGCGGAGCCGGCTACCGCACGAAGACGCTCGCCTGGCCTGCCAGATCCAGGAAGTACTGCGGCGCGACACCGAGCACCACCGTGACGATGACGCCCACCGCGATGGCTGTCGAGGTGAGCACGCTGGGCACCGCGACGGTCGGGCCGTCGGCCTTCGGTTCGCTGAAGAACATCAGGACGATGACCCGGATGTAGAAGAACGCGGCGATGGCCGAGGAGATCACACCGACGATCACGAGCGTGCCCGCGCCGCCCTCGGCCGCCGCCTTGAAGACCGCGAACTTGCCGGCGAAGCCGGACGTCAGCGGGATGCCGGCGAAGGCCAGCAGGAAGACCGCGAAGACCGCCGCGACCAGGGGGGAACGCCGTCCGAGACCGGCCCACTTGGACAGGTGGGTCGCCTCGCCGCCCGCGTCGCGGACCAGGGTCACCACGGCGAACGCGCCGATCGTGACGAAGGAGTACGCGCCGAGGTAGAAGAGGACCGACGAGATGCCGTCGGGCGTGGTCGCGATGACGCCGGCCAGGATGAAGCCCGCGTGCGCGATGGAGGAGTACGCCAGCAGGCGCTTCACGTCGGTCTGGGTGACGGCGACGATCGCGCCGACCAGCATGGTGACGATCGCGACGCCCCACATCACCGGCCGCCAGTCCCAGCGCAGGCCGGGCAGCACGACGTAGAGCAGCCGCAGCAGCGCGCCGAAGGCCGCGACCTTGGTGGCCGCCGCCATGAAGCCGGTGACCGGGGTCGGGGCGCCCTGGTAGACGTCCGGGGTCCACATATGGAAGGGGACCGCGCCGACCTTGAAGAGCAGCCCCATCAGCACCATCGCGCCGCCGATCAGCAGCAGCACGTCGTTGCCCATGGTGGAGGCGAGCGCCGGGTCGATCTGCTTGGCGCCGTCGGCGACGACCTCGGCGATTCCGGAGTAGGTGACCGTGCCCGCGTAGCCGTACAGCAGCGCGACGCCGAACAGCAGGAACGCCGAGGAGAACGCGCCGAGCAGGAAGTACTTGACCGCCGCCTCCTGCGACATGAGCCGCTGGCGGCGGGCCAGGGCGCAGAGCAGGTAGAGCGGCAGCGAGAAGACTTCCAGCGCGATGAAGAGCGTCAGCAGGTCGTTGGCGGCCGGGAAGACGAGCATCCCGCCGATCGCGAACAGCACCAGCGGGAAGACCTCGGTGGTGGTGAAGCCGGCCTTGACCGCCGCCTGCTCCGTCTCGCTGCCCGGTACGGCGGCGGCCTGGGCGGCGAAGGAGTCCACCCGGTTGCCGTGCGCCTCCGGGTCCAGCCGGCGTTCCGCGAAGGTGAACACCGCGACCATCCCGACCAGCAGGATGGTGCCCTGGAGGAAGAGCGCGGGACCGTCGACGGCGACGGCCCCCATCGCGGCGATGTGCGCCTTGCCGCCCGCGTAGCCGCTGGACGCGAGCCCGACCACCGCGGCGAAGGCCGCCGCGACGCCGAGCACCGTGACCAGCAACTGGGCGCCGTAGCGGGCCCGTCGGGGCACGAACGCCTCGATGAGCACGCCGATCACGGCGGCCCCCAGCACGATCAGCGTCGGCGACAGCTGCGCGTACTCGATATGCGGGGCGGGGATCTTGTCGGGAGCCTCGGCCGCTGTTGTCCACAGGCTGTGGACGGCTGCTGCGCTCACTTGGCCGCCTCCGATTCTTCAGGCTTCACAGCGTTCACGGGCACGTCGGGCTTCGGGTCGCTCTTCCGCACGTCCGAGAGCGTGTGCTTGACCGCCGGATTGACGACGTCGGTCAGCGGCTTCGGGAACACGCCGAGGAAGAGCAGCAGCGCGATCAGCGGGGTGACCACGACGAGTTCGCGGATCCTCAGATCCGCCATCCCCTCGATGCCCGCCTTCACCGGGCCGGTCATGGTCCGCTGATAGAGCACCAGCACATACAGCGCGGCGAGCACGATGCCGACGGTCGCGATGACACCGAGCGCCGGATAACGGCTGAACGTGCCGACCAGGACCAGGAATTCACTGATGAAGGGCGCGAGCCCCGGTAGCGACAGCGTCGCCAGGCCGCCGACCAGGAAGGTGCCGGCGAGCACCGGCGCGACCTTCTGCACCCCCCCGTAGTCGGCGATGAGCCGCGAGCCGCGCCGCGAGATCAGGAAGCCCGCGACCAGCATCAGCGCCGCGGTCGAGATCCCGTGGTTGACCATGTAGAGCGTCGCGCCGCTCTGGCCCTGCGAGGTCATCGCGAAGATGCCCAGCACGATGAAGCCGAAGTGCGAGATCGAGGCGTAGGCGATCAGCCGCTTGATGTCCCGCTGGCCGACCGCGAGCAGCGCCCCGTAGATGATGCTGATCACCGCGAGCACCAGGATCACCGGCGTCGCCCACTTGGACGCCTCCGGGAACAGCTGGAGGCAGAAGCGCAGCATCGCGAAGGTGCCGACCTTGTCGACCACCGCGGTGATCAGCACGGCCACCGGAGTGGTGGCCTCGCCCATCGCGTTCGGCAGCCAGGTGTGCAGCGGCCACAGCGGCGCCTTCACCGCGAAGGCGAAGAAGAAGCCGAGGAACAGCGCGCGTTCGGTGATCGTCGCGAAGTCGAGCTTGCCGTCCGCGCGGGCCTGCGCGATCTCCTGGAGGGAGAAGGTGCCGGTGCCGAGCTGGTCGGCGGTGACCGCGTACAGCCCGATGACCGCGGCGAGCATGATCAGCCCGCCGACCAGGTTGTAGAGCAGGAACTTCACGGCGGCGTACGAGCGCTGCTTGGCCGTGTCGTCCGCGCTCAGCTCGCCGGCCCGGTCGCCGAAGCCGCCGATGAGGAAGTACATCGGGATGAGCATCGCTTCGAAGAAGATGTAGAAGAGGAAGACGTCGGTGGCCTCGAACGAGATCACCACCATCGCCTCGACCATCAGGATCAGCGCGAAGAACCCCTGAGTGGGCCGCCAGCGGCGGTTCGCGTTGTGCTCCTCCAGCGGATCGGCGTCGTGCCAGCCGGCCAGGATGACGAACGGGATGAGCAGCGCGGTCAGCGCGATGAGGGCCACCGCGATGCCGTCGACGCCCAACTCGTAGCGCACCCCGAAGTCCGCGATCCAGGCGCGGGATTCGGTGAGCTGGTAGCGCTCGCCGCCCGGGTCGAACCGGACGAAGACGACCGCCGCCAGCGCCAGGGTGGCGAGCGAGAAGATCAGCGCGAGCCATTTGGCGGCGCCGCGCCGGGCGGCTGGGACCGCCGCGGTCAGGACCGCGCCGATCGCCGGCAGCGCGGCTGTCGCTGTCAGTAGGGGAAAGGACATGTCAGACCGCCCTCATCAGCAGGGTCGCGGCGATGAGGACCGCCGTACCGCCGAACATCGAGACCGCGTACGAGCGCGCGTAGCCGTTCTGCAGTTTGCGCATCCGTCCGGACAGGCCGCCGATCGCGGCGGCGGTGCCGTTGACCGCGCCGTCGACCGCCTTGGCGTCGGCGTAGACCAGGCCGCGGGTGAGGTACTCGCCGGGCTTGACCAGGGCGACGTGGTTGAAGTCGTCCTGGAGCAGGTCGCGTCGGGCCGCCCGGGTCAGCAGTGAGCCGCGCGGGGCGGTCACCGGGACGGGCTTGCGGCCGTACTGCGCCCAGGCCAGTCCGACGCCGATCAGCAGGACGACGACGGTGGCGGCGGTGACCGTCGCGGCGCCGACGGGCGAGTGCCCGTGCGAGTGGCCGGTGACCGGCTCCAGCCAGTTGAGGAAGGAGCTGTTCAGGCTGAACAGTCCGCCCGCGAAGACCGAGCCGAAGGCGAGGACGATCATCGGGATGGTCATCGACTTCGGCGACTCGTGCGGGTGCGGCAGCTCGCCGGCGGGGGGTGCGGCCGGGGTCGCGGCGTGCGCCGCGGGCTCGGCCCCAAGCCCCTCAGGGGCGGGTGCGGTCGCCGGCTGCCACCGCTTCTCCCCGAAGAACGTCATCAACATCATCCGGGTCATGTAGAACGCGGTCAGCGCCGCGCCCAGCAGGGCCACCGAGCCGAGGATCCAGCCCTCGGTGCCGCCCTTGGCGAAGGCCGCCTCGATGATCTTGTCCTTGGACCAGAAGCCGGACAGTCCGGGGAAGCCGATGATCGCCAGATAGCCGAGGCCGAAGGTGACGAAGGTGACCGGCATGTACGTCCGCAGGCCCCCGTACTTGCGCATGTCCACCTCGTCGTTCATGCCGTGCATGACCGATCCGGCGCCGAGGAAGAGGCCCGCCTTGAAGAAGCCGTGGGTGACCAGGTGCATGATCGCGAAGACGTAGCCGATCGGGCCGAGCCCGGCCGCCATGATCATGTAGCCGATCTGCGACATCGTCGAGCCCGCGAGGGCCTTCTTGATGTCGTCCTTCGCGCAACCGACGATCGCACCGAAGATCAGCGTCACCGCGCCGACGACGACCACCGCCGTCTGCGCGTCCGGTGCGCCGTTGAAGATCGCGCCGGAGCGGGTGATCAGGTAGACGCCCGCGGTGACCATGGTCGCCGCGTGGATGAGGGCGGAGACCGGGGTCGGGCCCTCCATCGCGTCGCCGAGCCAGGACTGCAACGGCACCTGGGCCGACTTGCCACAGGCCGCGAGCAGCAGCATCAGGCCGATCGCCGTCAGCTTGCCCTCGCCCGCGTCAGCGGCCGACTCCAGCACAGGACCGAAGGCGAAGGTCCCGAAGGTGGTGAACATCAGCATGATCGCGATGGACAGCCCGACGTCACCGACCCGGTTGACGATGAACGCCTTCTTGGCCGCCGTCGCCGCGCTGGGCTTGTGCTGCCAGAAGCCGATGAGGAGGTACGAGGCGAGGCCGACGCCCTCCCAGCCGACGTAGAGCAGCAGGTAGTTGTCCGCGAGGACGAGCAGCAGCATCGCCGCGAGGAAGAGGTTGAGAAAACCGAAGAAGCGGCGACGCCGGTCGTCGTGCTCCATATAGCCGATCGAGTAGATGTGGATGAGCGTGCCCACACCGGTGATCAGCAGTACGAAGGTCATCGACAACTGGTCGAGCTGGAAGGCGACGTCCGCCTTGAAGCCGCCGACCGGGATCCAACTGAACAAGTGCTGGTGCATGGCGCGGTGCTCGCCGTCCCGGCCCAGCATGTCGGCGAAGAGCAGCACGCCGACCACGAAGGACGCCGCCGCGAGCACCGTGCCGAGCCAATGCCCGATCCGGTCCAGCCGCTTGCCCCCGCACAGCAGCAGGGCCGCGCCGAGCAGCGGCGCCGCGACGAGCGATCCGATGAGATTCTCCACTGTTTGCGACCCCTTACAGCTTCATGAGGCTGGCGTCGTCGACCGATGCCGAGTGGCGGGCGCGGAAGATCGTCACGATGATCGCGAGACCGACCACGACTTCGGCCGCGGCCACCACCATCGTGAAGAACGCGATGATCTGGCCGTCGAGATTGCCGTGCATCCGGGAGAAGGTGACGAACGCCAGGTTGCAGGCGTTCAGCATCAGCTCGATGCACATGAACACGACGATCGCGTTCCGCCGGATGAGCACTCCGGCCGCGCCGATGGTGAACAACAACGCCGCTAGGTAGAGGTAGTTGACCGGGTTCACTTGCTGGCCTCCTCGTTACGGTCGGCATCTCCGGCGCCGTCTGTGCCAGCCGTATCGGCCGTGCCAGCCGTATCGGCCGTGCCGGCGCCGGAGCCGCCGCGAGAGGCGGAGCCGACCGCCGGACCGCCGGCGTCCTCGTCCCGCTCCAGCCACTCCTCGGAGCGCTGCTCCAGCGCCGCCAGCTCGGCGAGCGCCTGGCCGGACACGTCCCGGATCTGGCCCCGGCCGCGCAACGTCTGGTTGACGGTCAGCTCGGAGGGGGTGCCGTCGGGCAGCAGCCCGGCGATGTCCACCGCGTTGTGCCGGGCGTAGACGCCGGGCGCGGGCAGCGGCGGGAGCTGGACTCCGGCGCGCACGCGCCGGTCGGCCTGCTCGCGCTGGGTCGCGGGGGCCTCGGTGTGCTCCCGGTGGGTGAGCACCATCGCGCCGACGGCCGCGGTGATCAGCAGCGCGCCGGTGATCTCGAAGGCGAAGACGTACTTGGTGAAGATGAGGGCGGCCAGGCCCTCGACGTTGCCGCCCGCGTTCGCCTTGCCGAGCCCGGTGAAGGCAGTCAGCGAGGCGTTGCCGATGCCGGCGATCAGCAGGATGCCGAAGCCGAGCCCGCAGAGCAGCGCCAGCCAGCGCTGGCCCTTGAGCGTCTCGGTGAGCGAGTCGGCGGCGGTGACGCCGACCAGCATCACGACGAACAGGAACAGCATCATGATCGCGCCGGTGTAGACGACGACCTGGACGACGCCGAGGAAGTACGCGCCGTTGGCGAGGTAGAAGACCGCCAGGACGATCATGGTGCCGGCCAGGCACAGCGCGCTGTGCACGGCCCGGCGCATCAGGATCGTGCCGAGCGCGCCGATCAGCGCGACGGCGCCCAGCACCCAGAACTGGACGGCCTCGCCGGTCGAGGTCAGGGAAGCGGCGGCGGCGAGCGAACTCATGCCTCGTCCCCCTCGCCGGTGGGACCCGCGCTCTTGGGCGAGACGTTGGTGACCGTCACCTCGCGGTGCGGCTCGGCGGTCCGCGAGGCCGCGGTGGGCTCCTCGTCCGTCGCCGACTCGCCCCTGGAGACCGCGACCTGCCGTACGGTGCCGGGCGCGGCCTCGGTGACCAGGCCGCGGTAGTAGTCCTGCTCGTCCGTGCCCGGGAAGATCGAGTGCGGCGAGTCGACCATGCCCTCGTCGAGCCCGATCAGCAGCTCTTCCTTGGTGTAGATGAGCGACTCGCGGGTCCGGTCGGCCAGCTCGTACTCGTTGGTCATGGTGAGCGCCCGGGTCGGGCACGCCTCGACGCACAGCCCGCACAGGATGCAGCGCAGGTAGTTGATCTGGTAGACCGCGCCGTAGCGCTCCCCCGGGGAGTAGCGCTCCTCTTCGGTGTTGTCCGCGCCCTCGACGTAGATCGCGTCCGCCGGACAGGCCCACGCGCACAGCTCGCAGCCGATGCACTTCTCCAGCCCGTCCGGGTGCCGGTTGAGCTGGTGCCGGCCGTGGAAGCGGGGAGCGGTGGGCTTCTTCTCCTCCGGGTACTGCTCGGTCAGCCGCTTCTTGAACATGGCCTTGAAGGTCACGCCGAAACCGGCTACCGGATTCTGGAATTCAGGCATCGTCGGCCTCCTTGCCATCTGCGGGACCCGAGGGTTCGGAGGTGTCCCCCGGAGCTTCAGCCGTCGCCGTGGGGACCAGCTGACGCTCGGAACGCGAGCGCCTGCGGGGTACGGGCGGCAGGGTCTGACCGGGCAGCGGCGGTACGGGGAACCCGCCCGCCATCGGATCGAAGGCCGGCTCAGGACCGGCCTCCGCCTTCTCCTCCTCCGCCGTCCTCTTCGCTCCGCGGTCCCTGAAGACGTCGACCACGAAGGAGAGCAGCAGGATCGCGAGGACCCCGCCGACGACGTACAGCAGGATGTCGCCGAAGTCGTAGTTCTCATTGCGCAGCGCGCGGACCGTGGCGACCAGCATCAGCCAGACCATCGAGACCGGGATGAGGACCTTCCACCCCAGCTTCATGAACTGGTCGTAGCGCATCCGCGGCAGCGTGCCGCGCAGCCAGATGAAGAAGAACAGCAGCGCCTGGAGCTTGAGCACGAACCAGAGCATCGGCCACCAGCCGTGGTTCGCCCCCTCCCAGAAGGTGCTGATCGGCCATGGGGCCATCCAGCCGCCCAGGAAGAGCGTCACCGCGACCGCCGACACCGTGATCATGTTGACGTACTCGGCGAGCATGAAGAGCGCGAACTTGATCGACGAGTACTCGGTGTTGAAGCCGCCGACGAGGTCGCCCTCGCTCTCCGGCAGGTCGAACGGCGCGCGGTTGGTCTCACCGACCATCGCCACGATGTAGATGATGAACGAGACCGGGAGCAGCAGCGCGAACCAGCGGTCGTGCTGCGCCTCGACGATCGTCGAGGTCGACATCGATCCGGAGTAGAGGAAGACCGCCGCGAACGAGACGCCCATCGCGATCTCGTACGAGATCATCTGGGCGCACGCGCGCACCCCGCCGAGCAGCGGGTACGTCGATCCCGAGGACCAGCCCGCGAGGACGATGCCGTAGATGCCGACCGAGGCGGTGGCCAGGATGTAGAGCACGCCGATCGGAAGGTCGGTGAGCTGCATCGTGGTGCGCTGGCCGAAGATCGAGATCTCGTTGCCGGCCGGGCCGAACGGGATGACCGCGATGGCCATGAAGGCCGGGATGGCCGCTATGACCGGCGCGAGGATGTAGACGACCTTGTCAGCCCGCTTGACGACCAGGTCTTCCTTGAGCATCAGCTTGATGCCGTCGGCGAGCGACTGGAGCATGCCCCAGGGGCCGTGCCGGTTGGGGCCGATGCGCAGCTGCATCCAGGCGACGACCTTGCGCTCCCAGACGATCGAGAACAGCACCGTGATCATCACGAAGGCGAAGCAGAAGACCGCCTTGATGACGACCAGCCACCACGGGTCGCGCCCGAACATGGACAGGTCCTCGGCCGCGAGCAGGCTGAGCGGGCCCGCGTCCCACAGCGGGTTCGCGTTCACGCGCGCACCCCCGCTGCCGTACGGCCGGTGGCCGCGCCGATGCGGGAGCGGGGCTCCCGTGCCGGGTACGTGATCATGACCGCACCTCCGGTGCTTCGGTTACGGCGGCTCCGTCGCGATGCGCCGCTGAGGCGTCCAACGAGAGCTTGACCAGTTCGCCCGGACGGGCTCCGGTGTCGCGCAGCACGCCGCCGCCCGTCGAGTTCATCGGCAGCCAGACGACCCGTTCGGGCATCGCCGTGACCTGGAGCGGCAGCCGGACCGTGCCGGCCGGGCCGGTGACGGCGAGGCTCTCGCCGTCCCGTACGCCCGCCTCGGCGGCGGTGGCCGCGGCGAGCCGGGCCACGGCCGGGTGCCGGGTGCCGGCCAGCGCCTCGTCGCCGTCCTGGAGCCGGCCCTGGTCGAGCAGCAGCCGGTGGCCCGCGAGGACCGCCTCGCCCGACTCGGGGCGGGGCAGCGGCTGCGAGGTCTCCAGCGGGTCGCCCGCGTGGGCGCCGGCCCAGCCGCCGAGCCGGTCCATCTCCCGGCGCACCGCCCGTACGTCCGGCAGTGCGATCGGCGCGTCCAGCGCGTCCGCGAGCATGTGCAGCACGCGGGCGTCGGCCAGCACATGCCGCCGGGTGATCTGGTCCGGCTTGATGGCGGCCTCGAACGGCCGTGCGCGGCCTTCCCAGTTGAGGAAGGTGCCGCTCTTCTCGACGACCGCGGCGACCGGCAGCACGACGTCCGCGCGGTCGGTGACCTCGGAGGGCCGCATTTCCAGGCTGACCAGGAAGCCGACCGCGTCCAGCGCCTGCCGGGCGCGGGCCGGGTCGGGCAGGTCGGCCGGCTCGACTCCGCCGGCGAGCTGGCCG
>NZ_JAYMZR010000098.1:0-26919 GCF_035828615.1 Streptomyces sp. H27-D2
GGTGGGGGGGCCGGGACCGGGGCATCGGCCGGGGTTACGGCCTGAGTTACGACCGGGGTTACGGCGCCTGAGTTATGACCGGAGTTACGACCCTGGCTCCGGCGATCCGGTCTCGGTGACTTTCCCGGTCTCGGTGACCTTGATGGTGGAGAGCAGTTCGTCATAGGTCGGGCGGTCGAACTCGCCGGCCGCTGGGGACCGTACGGTCGCCGCCGACAGGGCCACGGCGCGGGCCAACCGGTCCGGCCAGGGGAGGCGCTCGGCCAGACCGGAGAGCAGCCCGGCGACGGCCGAGTCGCCGGCGCCCGTCGGGTTGCCCGCGATCCGGGTCGGCGGGGCGGCCCGCCAGCCGCCCTCCGCGGTGACCACGAGCATCCCGTCCGCGCCCAGCGAGGCCGCCACGGTCCGCGCGCCGCGCTTGCGGGCGTCGTGCGCGGCGCGCAGCGGCTCGGTGAAACCGGTGAGCCCGGCGAGTTCGTCGGTGTTCGGCTTGACCAGGTCGGGGCGGGCCGCGAGGCCGCGGCGCAGGGCTTCGCCGCTGGTGTCGAGGAGGACGGGCACGCCCGCGCCGCGCGCCCCGCGCACGAGGTGGGCGTACGCGCCGACCGGCACGCCGGGCGGCAGGCTGCCGCAGAGCGCGACCGCTTGCAGGTCCGGGCCGCCGAGCAGTCCGGCGTACGCGGTGGCGAAGGCGTCCCACTCGGCGGAAGTGACCGTCGGGCCGGGCTCGTTGAGCTGGGTGGTGTCGCCGGAGGCGGCGTCCACGACGCCGATGGTGCGGCGGGTGCTCCCGGCGATCGGCACGAGGGCGTCCTCGACTCCTTCCACGGCCGCGAGCTGCTCGCGCAGGGCCGCGCCGGTCGCGCCGCCCACGAAGCCGGTGGCGACCGCCCGGTGGCCCAGGGCGGCGAGCACCCGCGCGACGTTGAGGCCCTTGCCGCCGGGGCGTTCGGTGACCCGGGTGACGCGGTGCGAGGAGTGGGCGAGCAACCGGGGTACGGCGTAGGTGATGTCCAGGGCTGCGTTGAGGGTGACCGTGAGGATCACTGCGGACTCCTCCCGTGCTGAGCGGGGTGCGCGAGGGCTCGCGCGTGGACCTGCGCGCGGGCTCGCGCGCCCTGTGCCCGTGCCGGTGTGCGTGTGCCGGTGTGTGTCGGGGCCTGTTCGTACGGCCGCTCGTACGGCCGCTCGTACGGCCGCTCGTACGGGCGATCATGCCAAAGGGGAGGCGGCGGGCCCAGACTTTGGGGCCATCCGCCTCCGCGTCGGCGTGAATGCGCCTATCGGTGGCTGCCGACGACTACCGGTGGTGTGTCGGGACAGCCGCGTCAGGAGAGTCGCGTTGGGACAGGCGCGTCAGGGCAGCTGAGTCGGGACAGGCGCGTTGGGGCAGCCGCGTCAGGACAACTGAGTGGGGACAGCCGCCTCACGACAGCAAGGGCGCGATCACCCACGCGCCCTTGCGCATCACCCCGGCCAGCCCGAAGTCCGCGTCGAGGACGACCAGGTCGGCGTCCTTGCCCGGCTCGATCGAACCGACCCGGTCGGCCACGCCCAGCAGCCGCGCCGGGTTGACCGAAAGCGCCCGTACGGCCGCTTCGACCGGCAGCCGGTCGATCGTCACGGCCCGCCGGAAGGCGCGGTCCAGGGTGAGCGTGGAGCCCGCGATCGAGCCGCCCTCGACCAGCCGCGCGACGCCCTCCTTGACCTCGACCTCCAGACCGCCGAGCGGATAGAACCCGTCGCCCTTGCCCGCCGCGCCCATCGCGTCGGTGATGAACGCGACGCGGCCCGCGCCGGCGCTCTTGAAGGCGAGTTCGAGCACGGCGGGGTGCAGATGCGTGCCGTCGTTGATCAGCTCGACGGTGACCCGCTCGTCCTCCAGCAGCGCCGCGATCGGGCCGGGCTCGCGGTGGCCGAGGCCGGGCATCGCGTTGAACAGGTGGGTGGCGACGGAGGCGCCCGCGTCGATGGCCGCCAGGGTGCCGTCGTACGTCGAGTCGGTGTGCCCGACGGCCGCGATCACGCCGTGCTCGGTGAGCAGCCGTACGGATTCCATGCCGCCCGGCAGTTCGGGCGCGATGGTCATCATCTTCGCGGTGCCGCGCGCGGCCTCGACCAGCTTCCGTACGTCCGCCGGGTCGGGGTCGCGGAGCAGCGAGGGCTCGTGCGCGCCGCAGCGGCCGGGGGAGATGAAGGGGCCCTCGAAGTGCACCCCCGCCAGTTCGCCCTGCTCGACCAGTTCGGAGAGCGCGCCCGCCTGCCGGGCCAAGTCGTCCAGTTCGCCGGTGACGGTGGAGGCGACCATCGTGGTGGTGCCGTGCCGCCGATGGGTGTCCGCGACCTTCAGCGCCTCTTCGGCGGTCCCGGCCGAGAAGGACGCGCCGCCGCCGCCGTGGACGTGCATGTCGACGAAGCCGGGGACGATCCAGTAACCGGAGAGGTCGAGGAAGGTCGCGTCGGCTGCGCTGCCTGTGCCGACTGCGCTGCCTGTGCCGGCCGTGCTGTTCGTCCCGCGGGCGCTGCCAGCACTGCCAGCACCACCTGCACTGCCTGCACCACCTGCACCACCTGCACCACCTGCACTGCCTCCGCCGTCTGCACTGCCCGCGCCGCCTGTCCCGCCGCTGCCGTTGGGAGTGCTCGCACGGGTGCTTGCTGTGCTGGAGGTGGCCGCGCCTGTGCGGGCGCTCGCGATGAGGCGGCCTTCGACCGTGACGCGGCAGTCGTCGACGACACCGGTCGGCAGCACCACCCGGGCGCCCGAGAGAACCGTACGTTCCGACATCAGGCGGTTACCTCCGTGGAGAGAAGATCCCAGGCGAGCAGACCTGCGCCCAGGCACCCGGCGGCATCCCCGAGGGCCGCCGGAACGATCGTGGGGAGCTGCTGGAACGTAACGCGTTCGCGAACCGCTTCCCGCAGAGGTGCGAACAGCGTGTCGCCCGCCTCGGCGAGCCCGCCGCCGATGATCAGCGACCGCGGGTCGAGCAGGGTGAGGCCGGTGACGAGGCCGTCGGCGAGCGCGGCGACGGCCGTGTCCCATACGGCTTGCGCCCGCGGATCGCCGGACTCGACCGCTTTGGCCGCGTCGGCGGCGGTGGCCTCCGGGTCGCCGCACGCCTCGCCCCAGGCGCGGCCGACGGCGGAGGCGGAGGCCAGCGTCTCCAGGCAGCCGCGCTGGCCGCAGCCGCAGGGCAGCCCGTCGGGGCCGCGCCGTACGACGATGTGGCCGATCTCGCCGGCCGCGCCGTGCGCCCCGGCCTCGATCCGGCCGTCGATGGCGATGGCGGCGGCGATGCCGGTGCCGAGGGCGATGAACAGAAAGCGGTCGACGCCCCGGCCGGCTCCGAGGCGTGCTTCGGCGAGGCCGCCGGCGCGCAGGTCGTGGCTGATGGCGACCGGCAGGTCGGGCCGCCCGCGCCGGCTGTCGGCCGGCGGCCGGGTGCTGGAGAGCCGCGCGCCGGGCAGCGGCCCGGAGAGCCGTCGGCGCAGCAGCCTGCGGAAGGGGACGTCGCGCCAGCCGATGTTCGACGAGTAGACGGCGACGCCGCCCGCCTCGTCGACGATCCCCGGCACACCGATCCCGGCGGCGGACGGCGGCTCGTCGAACCGCTCCTCACCGATCGCCCGCAGCTCCGCCGCGAAGTCGAGCACAGCCTCCACCACCGCGGCCGGCCCGCGCTCTCTGGCCGTCGCGCGCCGTGCCTCGTGGAGGAGCTTGCCGTCGGCGCCGACGAGGGCGGCCTTCATTCCGGTGCCGCCCACATCGAGGGCGATGACGTGTCTCACGGGAACAGTCTCGCGCGTTATGGCGCGAGAGGTCTAGTCCAGTTGTGGATTTCTGTGGGGGACCAGCCCCCAGCCTCCGGCCGGGAGGCGCCCCAGGCGTTTGAGGACAGCTTGTGCAACGACTGTGCAGCGACTGATAGACAGCCCGCGCGGCGCAAAACCAGCCTGTCCGGCGTTTGAGGACACCTGTACAGCAACCGACCACAACCCGCGCGGCGCGCAATCACCCCCCATCCGGCAACCACACCCCGTCCGGCAAGGACACCCGTCCAGCCACTGAAGACCACCCGCGCGGGCGGTCCCCCCTCCCCAGCTAACCCCCCAAAACAACGCTCCGCGTCAAGTTCCGCGGCCGATCCGGGTCGAACCCCTTCGCCTCCGCCGCCGCAACCGCGAGCCGCTGCGCCCGGATCAGATCAGCCATCGGGTCGAGCGCGCGGGGCCCCACCGAGCTGTCGGCGAGCAGCGTGCCGCCGACGCGCGCGACGTCGCCCGCGAGGCCCTCCGGAAGCTGCCCGAACATCCAGGCGATCCGGTTCGGGCCGGTGATCGAGATCGGGCCGTGCCGGTACTCCATCGCCGGGTAGGACTCGGTCCAGGCGCCCGCCGCCTCGCGCATCTTGAGGCCCGCCTCCTGGGCGAGGCCGTACGTCCAGCCGCGCCCCAGGAAGGTCCACTGCTCGGCGCCGAGCACCGCTTCGGGAAGCGGCTGGGTGATGGCGAGTTCGGCGTCGACGGCCGCCTCGGCGACCGTCTTGACCCCGGTGGGCAGCGGCCCGTGCAGTTCGAGCCCGGCGCGCAGGAAGGCCAGCGCGGTGGTCGCGAAGCGGGTCTGCACGACCGACTCCTCGTCGGCGAAGTCGAGGACGGCGACCGTGTCCGCCGCGTCCATGATCGGGGTCTTGGGGTCGCCGGTCAGCGCGGTGCTGGCGGTGCGGCCCCGGACGGCCGCGAGGAGTTCCAGCACCTCGGTCGTGGTGCCGGAGCGGCTGATGGCCACGATCCGGTCGTACGCGCGGTCCAGCGGGAACTCGGACGAGGCGAAGGCGTCCGTCTCACCCTGTCCGGAGGCCTCCCGCAGCGCCGCGTACGCCATCGCCATGAACCACGACGTGCCGCAGCCGGTCACGGCCACCCGCTCGCCCGGCTGCGGCAGCCCCTCGGCGGTGGCGGCGGCTTTCACCGCGCGGCGCCAACAGCTCGGCTGGGTGGCGATCTCGGCGGCGGTGCGGGACTGCTCGGCTGCGGCCATGCTCGGCGGCTCCTTCGGTGCGAAAGGGGTGATGCGTGCTATACGGGGCGAAGGGGGTGGAGAGAGGGGGGAAATGGCGAGAAAGCATCGGAGAAAGCGGAGCCCAGGAGTCCGGAGGATCCGGTGGGCGGCGGGCGTTGAACACTTTGAGAGAATGACCCCTGATGTGGATAGCAGCCTTGACCTGCGCAGGGGAAGGGCGATACCGAAGTGATACGAGCCGTGGTGTAGACCTTGTGGGCGTGCGCGAGGGAAACTCACACTTCGCGTCGGGCCGGATAGGTCCAGGCAGTTGGCTACATTCCGGACAAGGCGATAAGGGCGATCATGGCAGTGCGGCGGCGGTTCCTCGGCCTGGCAGCGACGGGTCTCGCGACTGCGGCGACGCTCAGCGGCTGCGGCATGATCGGCGGTTCCTCCGACGGCGGTGACGTCACCCTGAAGCTGGTCGCGGCCGACTACGGCGACAAGGACTCCAACAGCTCCCGCAATTACTGGGGCGAGGTGGCCCGCGCCTTCGAGGCGAAGAATCCCGGCATCAAGGTCGACGTCAACGTCTACTCCTGGGAGGACGTCGACAAGAAGGTCGCCCAGATGGTCAAGCGCGGCAAGGCCCCGGACATCGCGCAGATCGGCGCGTACGCCGACTACGCGGCCCAGGACAAGCTCTACAGCGCGGACCAACTGCTCTCCATCCCCGTACAGGCCGACTTCATCACCTCGCTCGCCGAGGCCGGCGAAGTGCACCGCGTGCAGTACGGCCTCCCCTTCGTCTCCAGCACCCGGCGGCTCTTCTACAACAAGACGCTCTTCGCGCAGGCCGGCATAGCCAGCCCGCCGACGAGCTGGGCGGAGATCAAGCAGGACGCGGTCAAGCTCAAGCAGAACGGCGTGAAGATGCCGTACGGACTGCCGCTGGGCCCCGAGGAGCCGCAGGCCGAGACGCTGATGTGGATGCTCTCCGGCGGCGGCGGCTACACCGACGACATCGGCAACTACACGATCGACTCGCCGGAGAACATCGAGACGTTCGAGTGGCTGAAGAACGACCTCGTCGCCAAGGACCTCACCGGTTCCGACCCGGCTGCCACCAACCGGCAGAAGGTCTTCGACGGCTTCTCCAACGGTGATGTGGGCATGCTCAACGGCCACCCCACGCTGATGCAGCAGGCCGATGCGAAGGGCGTCAAGTACGGCACCGTCGAGCTGCCCGGCAAGGACGGCAAGGCCAAGTCCACGATGGGCGTGGCCGACTGGATGATGGCGTTCAAGCAGAACGGCCACCGCAAGGAAATCGGCTCGTTCCTCGACTTCGCGTACAACAGAGAGAACACGGTCAAGTTCCTCGACCAGTACGACCTGCTGCCGGTGACCAACTCCGCGTCCCGCGAGATGCGCGCCGACCGCAAGTACAAGCCGCTGTGGGGCTTCCTCGACCAGCTGCCGAACTCCCAGTTCTACCCGGCGGACAAGACCTCCTGGCCGCTGGTCAGCGGCAAGGTGAAGAAGCAGATCGGCGCGGCGGTCGGCAGGACCGGCGACCCGGCGGGCGTGCTCGGCGAGTTGCAGCGCGAGGCGACGACGGCGGACAACGCGGGAGCCAGGGACGCCAGGTAGGCGGCTTCGCGCGGGCGGCGGCCCTGTGCGGGCGGCGGCCCGGCGACGTGGCGGCCCGGCGACGTGGCCCGGCTGGTCGTGCCCCCCGCATGCCCCACCTGGCTGCTCCACCCCCGTGACCTGCCCGGATGATCCGATGGCGCGGCTGTCGGTCCCAGTGGCTAAGTTGGAATCCATGAAGGACACCGACCGCTCGGACCCCTGTGACCCCTCCGACCCCTCAGACCCCTCAGACCTCTCCGACCGCGACCTCGCGGTGCTCGGCGTAGAGCGCCGCGGCTGGGTCGGGCCCGGGGCCAAGGAACGGGCGGTACGGGAGCAGCTCGGCATCTCCCCGACCCGCTACTACCAGCTCCTCAACGCCCTGCTCGACGACCCGCGCGCGCTGGCCCGCGACCCGGTGACGGTCAACCGGCTGCGCAGAGTCCGCGACGCCCGCCGCGAGCGCCGCTGACCCCGGTAGGGTCACCGGCATGGGCAGCAACCCGCACTCCCTGCCGATCCCTTCCACGCTCCTCGGCCGCGCCGGCCTCGCCGCGCTGCTGGAGCGACCGCGAGAGGCCGTCGTCGCACTCGACTTCGACGGCACACTCGCCCCGATCGTCCCCGACCCCGAGAAGGCCCGCGCGCACCCCGCGGCCGTCCCGGCACTCGCCCGGCTGGCCCCGCAGGTCGGCTCGGTCGCGGTGATCACCGGCCGCCCGGCCTCCGTCGCGGTGCGCTACGGCGGCTTCGCCGGCGTCCCCGGCCTCGAACACCTCGTCGTCCTCGGCCACTACGGCGCGGAGCGCTGGGACGCGGTCACCGGCACGGTCCAGGCCCCTGCCCCGCACCCCGGCGTCGCCGCGGTCGAGGCCGAACTCCCCGGCGTGCTGGACGAGGTCGACGCCTGGCGCGGCACCTGGATCGAGGACAAGGGCCGCGCCATCGCCGTCCACACCCGCCGCGCCACCGACCCGCAGGCCGCCTTCGAGCTGCTGCTCGCCCCCCTCGGCGAGCTGGCCGCCCGGCACGGGCTGATCGTCGAACCGGGCCGCCTCGTACTGGAGCTGCGGCCCCCCGGCATGGACAAGGGCGTCGCCCTGGCCGAATACGTACGCGAGAGCGGCGCGAGCAGCATTCTGTTCGCCGGGGACGACCTCGGCGACCTGGCCGCGTTCGCGGCCGTGGAGAAACTGCGCTCCGAGGGGCTGGCCGGCGTGCTCGTGTGCAGCGGCAGCGCGGAAGTCACGGAACTCGCCGCCCGCGCGGATCTTGTGGTGGAGGGGCCGGCGGGGGTTGTCGACCTGCTCGATGCGATTGCTGCTGCGGCGGGGGGCTAGCGGGTTGGTTTTGCGCCGCGCGGGCTCAGCCGCCAACCGCTCGCAACTGCCCCAAGAACCACTCCTGCGGAGGCAACGCCGTCGCCGCCACAGCCAACCGCTTCGTCCGCTCGGCCCGCTCGCCCGGCTCCATCGACAGCGCCTCGTGCAACGCCCGCGCCGTGGCCGTGACGTCGTACGGGTTGACCAGCAGTGCGTCCTCGGACAGCTCCGCCGCCGCGCCCGCCTCGCGGGAGAGGACGAGGGCGCAGCCCTCGTCGGAGACGACGGGGACTTCCTTGGCGACCAGGTTCATTCCGTCGCGGATCGGGTTCACGAGGGCGACGTCGGCCAGCCGGTACGCGGCCAGTGAGCGGGCGAAGTCGTCCTTGACGTGCAGGACGACCGGCAGCCAGCCGGGTGTCCCGTACTCCTCGTTGATCTGGTCGGCGACCCGTTGGACCTCGGCTGTGTACTCGCGGTAGACGGTCAGGTCCTGCCGGGAGGGGTAGGCGAACGCGACGTGGACGACCCGCTCGCGCCACTCGGGGCGGTCGGTGAGCAGCCGCCGGTAAGCGAGCAGGCCGCGCACGATGTTCTTGGAGAGTTCGGTCCGGTCCACCCGGACGATGGTCTTGCGGGGCTGCCGCTCCGTGCCGCCGATCTGCTCGCGCAGCGCCGTCAGCCGCTCCTCGACGTCCGGCGCGTGCGAGCGCGCGCGCAGGAATTCGGCGTCGGCGCCGAGCCCGTGCACGCCGAGCCGGGTGGTCCGGCCCTCGTGCGTGACGCGCAGCTCGCCGTCCTCGCCGCGCGCGACCCCCGCGCCCAGCACGGCCGCGCAGCAGTCCGCGAAGGACCGCGCCCAGCGGTCGGTCAAAAACGCCGCGCGGTCGCCGCCCAGGATGCCGCGCAGCAGCTGCTCCGCGACGTCGTCCGGCAGCAGCCGGTAGTAGTCCGGCGGGGACCAGGGGGTGTGCGAGAAGTGCCCGATCCGCAGGTCGGGGCGGAGTTCGCGGAGCAGCCCCGGCACCAGGGACAGGTGGTAGTCCTGCACCAGGACGACCGCCCCCTGCGCGGCCTCGGCGGCCAGCGCGTCCGCGAAGGCCGCGTTGTACGCCTCGTACGCGGCCCAGTCGCGGCGGAACTCCGCGTCGAACGCGGGCTCCAGCGGCGTCTGGTAGAGCAGGTGGTGGATGAACCACAGCACCGAGTTCGCGATGCCGTTGTACGCGGCGGTGAAGACGTCCTCCGGGATGTCCAGCATCCGGACGTGCTGGCCGCCGCTGTCCTCGGGGTCGAGATGCCCCTCGGTCGCGCGCCGCGCCGCCTCCCGGTCGCCGTCGCCGAGCGCCGCGCAGACCCAGAGCGCGTCGGCGTCCGGCCCGATCGCGGACAGTCCGGACACGAGCCCGCCCCCGCCGCGCTTGGCGGCCAGCGAGCCGTCGTCCCGCAGGGAGTACGAGACGGGGCCGCGGTTGGAGGCGACGAGAATGCGGGCAGCGGTGTGCTCAGCGACCATGTCGCTGAGCCTAGCCAGTTGCGGAACCGCCCAAACGTTCGGCTGTGCCGGGCATTGCCGGTCTGTGGCCGTGTTGTCCTGGTTGTCCTGAACGCGTCAGCCCGGTGGTGGGGTGTCCTCGATCGCCTGGGGGCATCCCCCGGCCGAGAGCGGGGGAAGGCTGGGCGAGGACTGGGCGAGGGCTGGAATTCAAGCCGCCCGCCGTCGCCGCTCGTACTCAGGGATCTCCGCCATAGGCGGACGCTCCTCCGTGTCCACGACATGCGTGCGCGGCACAAACCCGTTCTCGCCGCGTTCGAACTGGGTCAGCGCGGGCCGCACCAGGTGGCCGCGGGCCAGCCGTAGCTGGGCAGTGCGGTAGATCGCCGCGGCCATCCGGCCGAGCGCCTGGCCGTCCTGGTGGCGGTGCCGGCGGACGCCCACGTCGACCTGGCCGAGCGCGTCCAGCCCGACCGTGTGCAGCGCGTCGATCAGGAGGCCCAGCTCGACGCCGTAGCCGACCGGGAACGGCAGCCGTTCCAGCAGCGAGCGGCGGGCCGCGTACTCGCCGCCCAGCGGCTGGACGAATCCGGCCAGCCGCGGCCAGTGCAGATTGAGCAGCGGGCGGGCGACCAGCTCAGTGACCCGGCCGCCCTGGCCCGCGCCGGAGCCGTCGGCCGCGGTGCCCAGCGGCCGGTCGTACATCGCTTTGACGAACTGGACGTCGGGTTCGGTCAGCAGCGGCCCGACGATGCCCGAGACGAACTCGGCCGAGAAGTCCCGCAGATCCGCGTCGATGAAGCAGACGATCTCGCCGCTCGTCGCGAGCAGCGAGCGCCACAGCACCTCGCCCTTGCCGGGCAGCGGCGGCAGCCGGGGGAGTACGGAGTCCCGGTGCACGACCCGCGCGCCGGCCTCGGCGGCGACCTGCGCCGTACGGTCCGTCGAGCCGGAGTCCAGCACCACCAGCTCGTCCACGAGCGGCACGGCCGGGCTCATCAGCTCGTCCCGGATGGCGGCGACTATCGCGCCGACGGTCGCCTCCTCGTTCAGCGCGGGCAGCACGACGCTGACCGTGCCCCGGGCGCCCGCGCCGCGCTTGGCGGCGAGGAGCTGGTCGAGCGGACGGTCGCCGGCCGACCAGGACCGCCGGCCCAGCCAGTGCTCCACCTCTTCCAGCACGTGCGTGTCTCCCTGCCCGGCGTCATCTTCAGTGTCGTGTTCAGTGTCGCGTCCCACGCGCAAACCGCCCGCGCGGGGTGCCCGCGCCCCGGCCCCACCCCGGGCAGGCCCCGGGCCGGCCAGGCCCCCACCCCGGCCCATGTGATCCATCTCGCGGTGCGGACGACTATCTCAACTGTCGGTGCCTTCGGTTACAGTCTTGAACAACGCATATGGCCATCGCATGTCGGGGTCCCAGTGCGTACAAACGCCCGGATGGCCAGTCATCCGGTGCCATACCGCTCATCCAGAGGGGCAGAGGGAACGGCCCGTTGAAGCCCCGGCAACCATCCCGCCGGTCTCGCATATCCGCAGTCCGATCATGATCCGGTCAGTCCGACCGTGATCCGGTCGCCGCCCACAGGGCGCGGTTATCCAGTGAGGCTCCCGGTGGGGAAGGTGCCAATTCCGTCTCGTGGCGAAGTTCGCCACGGGGAAGATGAGGAGAAAGGGCCTCGCCTCCATGGCTGTGCAAGCCGCAGAGAACTCTACTTCCACCGCCACCACGGTCGATCTCGGCCCCGCCGCCGCGCTCTCCTGCCGCGAATGCGGAGAGCGTTTCGCGCTCGGGCCGATCTTCGCCTGTGAAGCCTGTTTCGGGCCGCTGGAGATCGCCTACGACCTCCCGACCGACAGCCCCGACGCGCTCCGCAAGCGCATCGAGGCCGGTCCGGACAACATCTGGCGCTACGCCCCGCTGCTTCCCGTGCCGGCCGACGTCGCCGAGAAGCCGAATCTGAATCCGGGCTTCACCAAGCTCGTCAAGGCCGACCGGCTCGCCCGTGAGCTGGGCGTCACCGGTGGTCTGCACGTCAAGGACGACTCAGGGAACCCGACGCACTCCTTCAAGGACCGCGTCGTCGCGATCGCCGTCGAGGCGGCGCGCGCCTTCGGGTTCACCACCCTCTCGTGCTCCTCCACGGGCAACCTCGCGGGCGCCGTCGGCGCGGCGGCGGCCCGCTCGGGCTTCAAGTCGTGTGTGTTCATCCCGCACGACCTGGAGGCCGGCAAGGTCGTCATGGCCGCCGTCTACGGCGGTCAGCTGGTCGGCATCGAGGGCTCGTACGACGACGTGAACCGCTTCTGCTCGGAGCTGATCGGCGACCCGATCGGCGAGGACTGGGGCTTCGTCAACGTCAACCTCCGTCCGTACTACGGCGAGGGTTCCAAGACGCTGGCGTTCGAGATCTGTGAGCAGCTCGGCTGGCGGCTCCCGGACAACATCGTCATCCCGATCGCCTCGGGATCGCAGCTGACGAAGATCGACAAGGGTCTCAAGGAGCTGATCACGCTCGGCCTCGTCGAGGACAAGCCGTACAAGATCTTCGGCGCTCAGGCCGAGGGCTGCTCGCCGGTCTCCAAGGCGTTCAAGGACGGCCACGACGTCGTGCGGCCGGTCAAGCCGGACACCATTGCCAAGTCCCTGGCGATCGGCAACCCGGCCGACGGCCCGTACGTCCTGGACATCTGCCGCCGCACCGGCGGCGCGGTGGACGACGTCAACGACGCCGAGATCGTCGACGCGATCAAGCTGCTCGCCCGCACCGAGGGCATCTTCGCGGAGACCGCGGGCGGGGTGACCGTCGGCGTGCTCAGGAAGCTGATCGAGTCCGGGCAGCTCGACCCGGCCGGTGAGACCGTCGTGCTGAACACCGGTGACGGCCTCAAGACCCTGGACGCGGTGGCCCCGACCACAGGCCCGACCGCGACGATCCGTCCCACCTTGCAGTCGTTCCGAGAGGCCGGTCTCGCATGAGTGTTGCAGTCCCGACCGCGACGATCCGTCCCACCCTGCAGTCGTTCCGAGAGGCTGGCCTCGCATGAGTGTTTCCGTCCGTATCCCGACCATCCTCCGCACCTACACCGGCGGCAAGGCCGAGGTGAGCGCCGAGGGCGCGACCCTCTCCGAGGTGCTCACGGACCTGGAGAACAACCACCAGGGCATCGCCGCGCGCGTGCTGGACGACGCGGGCAAGCTGCGCCGCTTCGTCAACGTCTACGTCAACGACGACGACGTGCGCTTCTCCGAGGGCCTCAAGACGGCCACGCCGGACGGCGCCGGCGTCTCCATCATTCCGGCGGTCGCCGGCGGCTGATGCCGCGCCCGCGCGAGCTCTGTTACCGCCTGGGTGAGTTGTTCCATCCGCCTGCCGCGCGCTGTTCCACCGCCCGTCCTACAGCTCACGCGCTGTTCCACCGCCTGCCTGGGAGACCATGGCGGGCGGTCCGGAAATTGGTTGGCACCTACCGCGCATAGAACCCCATATCTTCTCGAATTGCCCCGTCCGCACACAAGCGGACGGGGCAATTCCGTCGGTTGAAAGGCGATACAGTTGAATGGAACGCCTTCTTCCGGCCCCGTCGGACGCATACGAGAACACGACAACCTGTGCCCAAAGTGTGCGCATCATTTGTCTTCTTGGTGAACTATGCCCGGCCCGAGTTGCCCTGGATTAACGGCAATTGGCCCGCTATAAGCGATCGTCCGTACCCAGAATTCTCGTCGGTGTGACCTGTTGCAGACGGCATTCGTGCAGATACATTCAGCGGCGGTCGACGCGTTCCGGCGCACGCCCTCACCTGTCTTTCGTGGGGGCGAAGTCTGACCCGGGCCCGCGGAGTGCGGTCCTGTGCAAGGGCCAGTAATAGGGGAGTTAGGCATGGCTCAGGGCACCGTCAAGTGGTTCAACGCGGAGAAGGGGTACGGCTTCATCGCGGTCGACGGTGGTGCGGACGTCTTCGTGCACTACAGCGCGATTCAGATGGACGGCTACCGCACCCTCGAGGAAGGTCAGCGGGTCGAGTTCGAGATCTCGCAGGGCCAGAAGGGGCCGCAGGCGGACATGGTCCGCTTGGCCGGACTTCCCGGCTGAGCTCCCGCGGGCATCGGTCCGTGACCGGCCCCCGGCCGGTCACCGACGCACTCACTCACAGCCTTCACTCACGCCGAAGGGCCCGTCCCCCACAAGGGGTACGGGCCCTTCGTGCGTCAGCGGCGAGGGTGGCCGCGCTCGGGGTCGGATCAGAGGCGTACGGGCCCTTCGTGCGTCCGGGCGCGAGGGTGCGGCGAGGAGCGTGCCCGGTGGGCGGGGAGTGGCTGGAGAGGGGCCGGGATCCGCCGGAGGAGCTTGCACTCGACCATGCCGAGTGCTAATCATTGGCGTTAGCACTCTCACGTGGAGAGTGACAGAAGGACCAGGTCGGTGAGGCCCGTTCGACCGCCGGAAATGACCTGGCGATCGGCTGGCCGTCCGTCGCGGGCGCCCCCTGGTCCGGAGTATCCACCTCCCCCAGACTTAGTCCGGGGGGCGCCCAGTCCTGGGAGGACCACTTCATATGGCCAAGATCATCGCGTTCGATGAGGAGGCGCGGCGGGGTCTCGAGCGTGGGATGAACCAGCTCGCCGACGCCGTCAAGGTCACCCTCGGCCCCAAGGGCCGTAACGTCGTCCTCGAGAAGAAGTGGGGCGCCCCCACGATCACCAACGATGGTGTTTCCATCGCCAAGGAGATCGAGCTCGAGGACCCGTACGAGAAGATCGGCGCAGAGCTGGTCAAGGAGGTCGCGAAGAAGACGGACGACGTCGCCGGCGACGGCACGACGACCGCGACCGTCCTGGCTCAGGCTCTCGTCAAGGAAGGCCTCCGCAACGTAGCCGCGGGCGCCAACCCGATGGCCCTCAAGCGTGGCATCGAGAAGGCCGTCGAGGCCGTCTCTGCCCAGCTGCTGGAGCAGGCCAAGGACGTGGAGACCAAGGAGCAGATCGCTTCGACCGCCTCCATCTCCGCCGCTGACACCCAGATCGGCGAGCTCATCGCCGAGGCGATGGACAAGGTCGGCAAGGAAGGCGTCATCACGGTCGAGGAGTCGCAGACCTTCGGGCTCGAACTCGAGCTGACCGAGGGCATGCGCTTCGACAAGGGCTACATCTCCGCGTACTTCGCGACGGACATGGAGCGCATGGAGTCGTCGCTCGACGACCCGTACATCCTGATCGTCAACTCGAAGATCGGCTCGGTCAAGGACCTGCTGCCGCTCCTCGAGAAGGTCATGCAGTCCGGCAAGCCGCTGCTGATCATCGCCGAGGACGTCGAGGGCGAGGCCCTGTCGACCCTGGTGGTCAACAAGATCCGTGGCACCTTCAAGTCCGTCGCCGTCAAGGCTCCGGGCTTCGGCGACCGCCGCAAGGCCATGCTCGGCGACATCGCCATCCTCACCGGTGGCACCGTTGTCTCCGAGGAGGTCGGCCTCAAGCTGGAGAGCGCCGGCATCGACCTGCTGGGCCGCGCCCGCAAGGTCGTCATCACCAAGGACGAGACCACCATCGTCGACGGTGCGGGTGACTCGGAGCAGGTTCAGGGCCGGGTCAACCAGATCCGCGCCGAGATCGAGAACTCGGACTCGGACTACGACCGCGAGAAGCTCCAGGAGCGCCTCGCGAAGCTGGCCGGCGGCGTCGCCGTCATCAAGGCCGGCGCGGCGACCGAGGTCGAGCTCAAGGAGCGCAAGCACCGCATCGAGGACGCGGTGCGCAACGCCAAGGCAGCCGTCGAAGAGGGCATCGTCGCCGGTGGCGGCGTCGCCCTTCTGCAGACCGTCTCCGTGTTCGACAAGATCGAGCTCGAAGGCGACGAGGCGACCGGCGCCGCGATCGTGAAGCTGGCCCTTGAGGCTCCGCTGAAGCAGATCGCGATCAACGGCGGCCTCGAAGGCGGCGTCGTTGTGGAGAAGGTCCGCAACCTGCCCATCGGCCACGGCCTGAACGCCGCGACCGGTGAGTACGTCGACATGATCGCCGAAGGCATCATCGACCCGGCCAAGGTGACGCGCTCCGCGCTGCAGAACGCGGCTTCCATCGCCGCGCTCTTCCTCACCACCGAGGCTGTTATCGCCGACAAGCCCGAAAAGGGCGGCGGCGCGCCCGCCGGCGGCGGCATGCCCGGCGGTGACATGGACTTCTGATCCTCCTGAGGATCAGCGGGCCATGGCTTGACGGCCAGACCGCTTGACAGCTTCACCGCTGGACAGCGTTACGGTTTCACGGCGTTACCGCTTCACCGCATTACAGCATCACCGCTTCACCCTGTACGGCACTGCGTACGGCTTTGTCCTACGGACCGAGGGCGGCACTCCCATCACGGGGGTGCCGCCCTCGGGCGTTGGCTGCCTGACATGTCGGTGCGGTGCGGGCCCGTGCGGTGCTGCCCGTGCGGTGCGGCCCGTGCGTCGGGGTGTGCGCAGCCTCAGGCGGGCAGTGAGCCGCTCAGCGGGAGCGCGGCCGGGTCGAGGCCCACCAGGGAGGCCGCGAAGAGCGTACGGGGGCCCGGCTCGATGCCGGGGACGGTCGGGACCGCCAGCAGTCGGCAGCCCGCCGCCAGTGCCGCCGCGGCGCCCGTCGGGGTGTCCTCGACAGCGAGGCAGTCGGCCGGGTCCGCGCCGAGCCGGGTGGCCGCGGCCAGATACGGGTCGGGGTACGGCTTGCTGCGCCCGCCCTCGGTGCCGGCCACCGTCAGATCGAAGCGGTGCGCGCCGAGGGTCTCCAGCACCAGGTCGGTCAGGTGCCGCTCGGAGGCGGTGACCAGAGCGGTCGGTACGCCCAGCGCCCTGGCCCGGTCCAGGAATGCGAGCGCGCCCGGCTGGACGGCCACCCCGGCCGCGACCCGGCGGGTGAAGTCGCCGTCGAGCCGGCTGAACAGCTCCTCCCGCGTCGCGCGAAGCCCGTGCTGCTCGATGAGCCGCGCCGCCGAGTCCGCGAGCGTGGCACCCGCGAAGGGGGCGAGCGCCGCTTCGCCGGAGGGCAGCCCCTCCTCGTCGAGCAGCGCGGCCACCGCGAGCAGCCACTCCCGCTCGGTGTCGACGAGCGTCCCGTCCATGTCGCACAGCAGCGCGGCGGGGAGCCCTGCGGACAGCCCGGCGGGCAGGCGGCCGGGGGCGGTGTCGGCCGGGACGGCAGGTGCGACGCAAATGGCTGCGTCGGAAGCCGTGTCGGATACTGCGTCGGATGCGGTGTCGGGCGGGCGGGACGGCATGGGCGACTCGCTGTTCTCGCGGGGCGGGGCGGTAGAGGGCTGGTTGGCGCGGTGCGGGCCGGTGCGGGTCGGTGCGGGCGGTGCGTTACGGCGGTGCGTTACGGAGGCGCGCTACGGAGGAGAGGTCCGCGCGGTGCAGGCGGCCCTGCCGTCCGCGCGGAACAGCCGCCCCGCCGCCCGAGTCCCCGCCGCAGAGTCCCCGCCGCCCGAGTCAATGCCTGCCCGTGTTGCGGGACATGGGGTTGGTCAGCGCGGAGTTGCGGACGGTGAAGGAGACCGAGCCGGGGCGGTAGCGGTCGTCGCCGGTCTCCACCGGGCGGCCCTCTGGCGAGGTCGTGGTGCGGCACAGCCGCAGCAGCGGGCTGCCGCGCCGTACTTCGAGGTGTCGGGCCTCCAGGGTGCCCGCGGCGAGCGCGTCGATGCGGTGCTCGCCGTGCGCGAAGACCAGCCCGACGTCGTCGTGCAGCCGTTGGGTCACCGACTCGCAGTCGTCCGGCACCCGTTCGACCGCGTCGGCCATCCAGCCCGCGTAGCAGGTCCGCTCCAGCAGTACGGGCGCGCCGCTCAGGGTGCGCAATCGCAGGATGCGCAGCACCTCGTCACCCTCCGTCAGAAGGAGCTGCGAGGCTTCCTCCGGGGTGGCCCGGCCGCGCAACGAACTGATAACGGATCCGCCGGGATCGCGGCCGTTGGCGCGGGCCCACTGGGAGAAACTGAGCAGTTCGGAGAAGCTCTGGCTCGGCGTGGAGCTGAGTACGACCGATCGCGCGCCCTGCCGGGAGCCGATCAGGCCCTCCGAGATCAGCGCGCCGACGGCCTGCCGGACGGTGCCACGGGCGACGCCGTGGGTGCGCGCCAGCTCGGGCTCCGAGGGCAGCGCGGCGCCCACCGGATAGTGGCCGCTGGTGATGAGTTCACGCAGCTCGTCGGCGATCTGCTGGTGCCGTCGGGTCACTTCGCTCTCCTCGGACGGGGGCTCGGATGCGGCCCCGTTGTGAGCGCGATCGCGGTGGCCTGGCGCAGATCATGCCATCTGTCCGGACGCCCGTTGTGCCAGCTGCGCGCATCTTCGGGATCGAGAGCTGTGCGCCCGCAGTGGATAACCGTTCTGGAGAATCTTAAACCTCCCCGTGAATAACGGTTCTACCTGCGGTTTTGTACATGCCTCCGTTGCCTGTCGGTCATCTTCTTGCTACTTTTCCCTGGCCTACTGAATGACAACTTGTTCAAACAAGTGAAGCTCCGCTTCCTGATGCTGCGGAGTAGCAGCTGAAGAGACACAGGAGTTCACCGTGAAGGCAGCCCGTTTGCGCCGCGTCCTTTTGACCGGTACCGCCTCGCTCGCCATGGCCGCCACCGCGGCCGGCTGCGGAGCGGCGCCCGCCGACGCGGGCGGCGGGGGCAAGGCGGCCAAGGCCGCCTCCGCCGAGAAGTTCGGCGGCATGAAGAAGCTGGTCGCCGCCGCCAAGAAGGAAGGCGCGCTGAACGTCTACGCGCTGGCCCCGGACTGGTCCAACTACGGCGAGATGATCAAGACCTTCGAGAAGAAGTACGGCATCAAGGTCAACAACGAGAACCCCGGCGGCAGCAGCCAGGAAGCGCTGAGCGCCGCCGAGAAGCGCAAGGGCCAGGACCGCGCGGTCGACACCCTCGACCTCGGCACCGCCTTCATGCAGTCCGCCAAGGCCAAGAAGCTGCTCGCGCCGTACAAGGTGGCCGGCTGGGACGGCATCCCGGCCGGGCAGAAGCAGGCCGACGGCTCGTACCTCAACAACTACGGCGGCTACATAGCCATCGGCTGCGACGCCAAGACCGTGAAGGTCTGCCCGAAGTCCTTCGCCGACCTGCTCAAGCCCGAGTACAAGAACAAGGTCGCGCTGAACGGCAACCCGACCAAGTCCGGCTCCGCGTTCGCCTCCGTCTTCGCCGCCTCGCTCGCCAACGGCGGCTCCTTCGACGACGTACAGCCCGGCCTCGACTTCTTCAAGAAGCTGAAGCAGAAGGGCAATTACGTCCCCGTCGAGTCCTCCCTCGCCACCATCCAGAAGGGCGAGACGCCGATCAGCGTCGACTGGGACTACCTCAACGCGGGCTTCGCCGACCAGCTCAAGGGCAAGGGCCTGGACTGGAAGGTCGCCGTGCCGACCGACGGCAAGTATTCGCAGTACTACAACCAGGGCGTGAACTCGTACGCCCCGCACCCCGCCGCCGCCCGGCTGTGGATGGAGTTCATCTACAGCGCCCAGGGCCAGAACATCTGGCTGCGCGGCTACTCGCGCCCGGCGCTGCTGCCCGGCATGAAGAAGGCCGGAACCGCCGACGCGAAGGCCGCCGCCAAGCTCCCCAAGGTCACCGGAACGCCGAAGTTCCCGACCCTGGACCAGGAGAGCAAGGCGAAGGGCCTGATCGGTGACGGCTGGGGCAACGCGGTCTCGGGCTGATCGCGGCCTGCCGTCCGTAGCACGGCGGCCCCCGCCTCGGGCCCCCACCCCGATGCCTCTCCCAATCCGAAAGCCATCGCCTTGACCGTCACCGAAAGCCCGCCGGCGCGGGAACCCGCGCCGGCGGAGGACCTCGCTCCACAGCCCGCCCCAGCCCCCGGCCGCAGCCGTGGGCGGGGGCGCGGCAGGCGGCACCGCTGGCCGGCCGTCGTCCCCTTCTTCGCCTATCTCGCCGTCTTCTTCGGCGTACCGGCCGCCGCGATCCTCAACGGCGCGTTCACCGCCGAGGACCCGGTGAGCGGCGCGAGCCACTACACCCTCGACAACGTCACGTACTCCCTCAAGGGCGCGTACGGCACCGGCCTGGTCGGCAGCGTCGAACTCTCCGCCGTATGCGCCCTGTTGGCGACCGTCTTCGGCGTGCTCATCGCGCAAGCTGTCGTCACCTCGAAGCACAGCGCGCTGCGCAAGATGATCGTCTCGGCATCCGGGGTGCTCGCCAACTTCAGCGGCGTCCCGCTCGCCTTCGCCTTCATCGCCACGCTCGGCAACCTCGGCATCGTCACCCGCATGCTGGAACTCCAGCGCACCGGCTTCAGCCTCTACACCTTCACCGGACTGGCGCTGGCCTACCTCTACTTCATGGTGCCGCTGATGGTGGTGATGATCCTCCCGGCCCTCGACGGCCTGCGCTCGCAGTGGCGGGAAGCGGTCGCCGCGTCCGGCGGGACCAACTGGCACTTCTGGCGCTACGTCGGCCTCCCCGTGCTGACCCCCTCGCTGCTCGGCGGCGCGGTGCTGCTCTTCGGCACCTCCTTCGCCTCGCACGCGACCGCCGCCGCGATGGTCGGCAGCTCGGTGCCGCTCATCACCCTCCAGATCTCCAACGCGCTGGCGGGCAATGTGCTCGTCGGGCAGGAGAACATGGCGCTCGCCCTGAGCCTCAACATGGTCGTCGTGGCGCTGCTGGTGATGGCCGTACAGATACCGCTGCAGCGACGGAGTGCCCGATGGCTCGGATGACCCCCGCCCCCGCCTCACCCACCATCCCCAAGGCCCCGCCGGGGCCCCGCACCCGGACCCGTACCCGCCCCCGCTACGGCCGTGGCCTGGTGCTGCTGCTCGCCGCCGTCTACTTCATCGTGCCGCTCGGCGCATCGCTCTGGTTCTCCGTGGACGTCCCCGCCAAGGGCGGCGCGAACAACATCGACTTCAGCGCGTACACCCAGGCCCTCGACACCGAGGGCTTCACCAGCAGCCTGCTGCTCTCGGTCGGCCTCGCGCTGTGCACCGTGACCCTCTCGCTGCTGCTGATGGTGCCCACCACGATCACCGTCGCCCTGCACCTGCCCCGGCTGCGCAGGCTCGTCGAGACGCTGTGCATGCTGCCGCTGATCCTGCCGCCCATCGCGCTCGTCGCGGGCGTCAGCACGGTGCTCTCCTGGGGACCGGAAGAGCTGGCGACCACCCCGCTCTACCAGACCTTCATGACGATCCAGAACCCGCGCTTCCCGCTGATCCTGGTCTTCCTCTACGTCATTATGTCGCTGCCGTTCATGTACCGGTCGCTGGACGCCGGGCTGCGCGCCGTCGATCTGCGCACCCTGGTCGAAGCCTCCCGCAGCCTCGGCGCGGGACGCCTCCAGACGCTGCTGCGCGTCATCCTGCCGAACCTCAAGCCCGCGCTGGTCAGCGGATCAGTGCTGACGCTCGCCATGGTGCTCGGCGAGTTCACCGTCGCCTCGGTGCAGGGCTTCCGCCCGTTCGCCGTCTGGATCGTGCAGGTCGGCGACAGCCAAGCCCAGATGTCCGTCGCGGTATCCGTGATCAGCGTGCTGATCACCTGGGGCCTGCTGCTCCTGCTGACCACCCTGGCCGGCGGCCCCCGGACCGGCGGCGACAGGACCGCCCGTAACCGGACCGCCCGCAACAGGACCGGCGGCCCCCGGACCGCCCGCAACCGGAGGAAACCGACCTCATGACCACGACCACCGCCTCCGCGTCCCCCCCCCCCACTCCCGCCCCGAAAACCACCGCCCTGGACGAGCCCGGCGCGACCGCCGCCCGCGAGGGCGTCCCCGTCCAGCTGCGCGGACTCACCCGCAGCTTCGGCGACGCCGTCGCCCTCGACGGCCTCGACCTGGACATCGCCCCCGGCGAACTCGTCGCCCTGCTCGGCCCGTCCGGCTGTGGCAAGACCACCGCGCTGCGCATCATCGCGGGCTTCGACACCGCCGACGCCGGTCAGCTGCTCATGGACGGCCAGGACGTCACCGGCGTGCCCGCCAACCGCCGCGACATCGGCATGGTCTTCCAGTCGTACAGCCTCTTCCCCAACATGAACGCGGCCGAAAATGTCGCCTTCGGCCTCCGCGTCCGCAAGGTCTCCGCCGCCGAGCGCCGCGAGCGCGCCCACGAGCTGCTGGAACTCGTCGGCCTCCCCGGCCGCGCCGAGCACTATCCGCACCAGCTCTCCGGCGGCCAGCAGCAGCGCGTCGCGCTCGCCCGCGCGCTGGCCGTACGCCCCAGGGTGCTGCTCCTCGACGAGCCGCTGTCCGCCCTCGACGCCAAGGTCCGGCTGACCCTGCGCGAGGAGATCCGGCGCATTCAGCTGGAGCTGGGCATCACCACCGTCTTCGTGACCCACGACCAGGAGGAGGCGCTCTCCATGGCCGACCGGGTCGCGGTCATGAAGGACGGCCGGCTCGAACAGTGCGCCGCTCCCGCCGAGTTGTACGCCCGCCCGGCCACCCCCTTCGTCGCCGAGTTCGTCGGCACCATGAACCGGCTGCCCGGCACGGTCCGGGACGGCGGCGTGGTCGAGCTGTTCGGCCACCGGCTGCCGATCGACGGCGACGCGCCCGCGTCCGGCACCGAGGTGGACGTCCTGCTGCGGCCGGAGGGCATGGCCGTACGCACGGCCGAGGACGCGGCGAGCGCGACTCCGGGAACGTCGGGGGAGCGGGCCGACGACGGCGGCATCCCCGTCACCGTCCGGGTCGCGACCTTCCTCGGCGCGGTCACCCGGCTGCACCTGACCACCGAGTCCGGCGTCCAGCTCAAGGCGGACCTCCCCAGCTGGGAAGCCCACCGCTTCACGGCCGGCACCCGCTGCTCGATCCGGCCGCATGACAACCCGGTGCTGGTGGTCGCGCGCAGCGCTGGTTGAGCCGACCGGTCGGGGCGGCGTCAACACCGGTGACGCCAACACCGGTGACGCCAACACCGGTGACGCCAACACCGGTGACGCCAACGGCGGGAGCCGCCTCGACGTGTGCGTAGCCCCGCTGACCACCCCGCCCGGCATCATCACCAACTGCCCCTGAGGTGGGTGCTCAGAGGGCGATTGCCTCATTCGGGTGACTTCTGGTGCAGCCGCGCTCCGGCCAGGAAGAACTCGCCGGCGGGTACCCGCACCGGATACCCGCACCCCACATGAGGAGCCACGTCATGACCACAGCGCCCGACGAATCCTTCGGTGACATGCAGCAGCAGGCCGAGGAGGAGGCCGCGTCCGCGTCTGAGGAGACTGCCTCGGACGACGACGAATAGCCGTATCGCCGACTGCCTCTCGGGGTGGGGCGCCCGCGCAGGGGCCCCACCATCCGCATGGATCTCCCCATGGATCAGAGGTGTTGCCGGAACCGGACGGCGGTTTCGCTCAGTGGGAGTAGTCCTTGAGCTTCTCGGTTTCGAGAGTGATGCCGACGGGGGCGGGCAGTTCGACGGTCGCGCCGTACGGGTGTGAGGGCTGCTGTCGGTAGGTGCCGTTCTTCGGTTCGCTGTGGACGGTGACGGTGCACGCGTCGCGGTCGATGAGCAGGTAGACGGGGATGCCCGCCGCCGCGTAGCCGTCGCGCTTCTCAGTGCGGTCGCGGCGGTCGGTGTCGGCGTCGTGGGAGGTCACTTCGACGGTCATGAGGACGCCGTCGGAGGCGGACCATTCGCCCTGGCCGGCGAAGTGGTCCACGGGAGCGAGGGTGCCGTCCGGCCTGGCGCGCCCCCTCCGGTACCCCTCCGTCTTGAGCCCCTGCTCCGGGTACAGGTCCAGCTCGGGGCGCTGTTGCATGCACTGCCTGAGCAGCCACATGATGATCGATCCGTGATCGCCGTCGGGCACCGGCTTGACCTCTAGCTTTCCGTTGCTGAATTCCAGCGTCACCGTCTCGGGGGCCGTGCGGGCGAGCTGCTCGAAGTCCTCGACAGACATCTGGGCGTGTTCAGCGGTGCTGGGGGTCATGGCGTCGCCTCCTCCCCTCCATGGTGCCCCGACCTTGGTGGGCATGTCCTGAACCGTCATGGGCGGGTCTCCTCAGGTGTCCGGACATCAGGTGTACGGGCGGCAGCCCGCAGCAGCAGGACGCGGGCCCGGACCTCGGCGGGCGAGAGACCGGCCGGTGCGCGCTCGGGCGGGGCCTCACCCCGGCACTTGCCGCAGATGCCGCCGGGCAGCGCCTCGGGGTGGCCGGGGTCGCGGCAGACGGTGCATTCCAGGACGCGCAGCGCCGGGCGGGCGGCAACCGGTACGGGGGCGGTCTCCGGGGGGAGCTTGGCGGTGAGGCGGGTGCGGGCGAGCGCGGCCGGGTGGTGCACCTGCGGCGGCAGCCCGGCGGTCAGCGCATGGACGACCTGCACCTCGGTCGCACCCCGGGCCAGCCACAGCCCCGCGAGCTCTTCGAGCGCGGCGCAGTCGGCGGCCGACAGCGTCATCCGGGGGTCGGTACGGCCGAGGCCCGCCAGCACGTCGTACGCCCCGGTACGGGGTGGCCTCGCGGCCCGCGCAGTTGTCGCGGGCTGCGGGTTCGCCGGCCGTTCGGGCCGTTCGGGCTGCTCGGGACACCCTTCCGGTTGGTGCTCCGGTCCCTGCTCCGGTCCCCGCTCCGGCTGCCGCTCCGGCTGCTCCTGCACTTCACGTCGATCTCCTTCGCTTGGAGGGTGTCGAATACCTGGCCTCTGGTTTCGGGGGGCTGCGAAGAAACGTATGAGGCTGAGATACCCGTACGCTAAATGAGTGCATTGGGTTAACTCATGCGGAGAGTTTCCGTTTGGCCGGATTGCGCCCTACTGCCGCCCGCCGCCCCCTGCTTGGCTTGCCGCTTCTCCCCGTACGACGAGCTTTTTCATCAGCCTGTCTATGAGCGGGGAGCCGGCGACCAACCGAGGGGCTCCCATGGCGGACGTACTCAAGTACGGCGACAAGGTCCACATCCAGAACGGCTACAAGGACTGGAACGGCGGCTACCTCGACACCAACGGCCGTAACCCGGGGGCGGGTTCCGTCTACGGCGTGTCGACCAGCGACACCCCGACGCGCGCCGCGGGCACCGGAACGTGGGAGATCACCTCCGCTGCCGGGAAGCGGGCCGGCGAGCAGGTCATGAGCGGCGAGGTCGTCCACCTGCGCAACCTCTACGGCGAGGGCGGGTACCTGGACACCAACGGGGTGGCCGCGTCCGGCCAGGGCCCGGCGGCCAAGTACGACGTGTCCACGAACGGGGAGAAGGACCGGGGTGGCCACAAGACCGGCAGCTGGCGGGTCTTCGCCCAGACCTCCTCGCCCGGCGACCAGGCCGTGCGCGTCGGCGACGTCGTCCTGCTGTGGAACCTCTACTCGGCGACCGGCAGCTTCCTGGAGACCAACGGCGGCAACCCGGCTCCGACCGGTGCGAAGTACGACGTGTGCACCAGCGCGTACTGGAACCGGGCCGAGGATGTCGGCAACTGGCGCTTCGCCAAGGCGTAGCCGTACGGCGGGATCGCGCTGCGGGGTCGCCCTGCTGGATCGTGCTGCGGGATCGCCCCGCAGCACCCGCCCCGCAGCACCGCACGACTCGTCAGCTCGAAGTTCGAAGCTGGAAAGGAGACATGGTGAGCGCCAAGGAACCACAGTTGATCTATGGCCAGGGAGCCGGGGCGTGCCCCGAGGGAAGCTTCTGCCTCTACCGTGCCGCCAACTTCAACGCCGGTCAGACCCCGGGGGTCGGCGACAAGATCCTGGCGATCCCGTCGGGCGCGTACATCAACGACTTCTCGGTGTACGGGTTCGACCACAGCGGTGACGGGGTGAGCGCCGTCGTCAACAACACCGACGAGGACAACGCGCTCTTCTCGGCGGCCGACCAGCAGGGGCATTCGCTGCCGGTGGACCGCGGGACCTCGATCGCGAACATGGCGGTGATCGGCATGGCCGGGAGCCCGAACGGCACTTGGAACGACCAGGCGCAGTCGGCGCTCGCGGCCCCCTTCCTGGGGAACCTGGGCGTCGAACAGGCGTTCCTGGGCAAGTGGCAGGACTGGGAGAGCAAGAAGTGGATCTACTCCTACCGGATCACGGTCCGTGTCGCGGAGACCCGGGTCGTGAAGTGGGCCCTCGGCTTCGGTGACTTGCCGGAGGGGACCTCGCTGTCCAAGGGCTTCACGGATATCTTCTGGGGCGAGATCCTCCGGGACGGCAGCGACGGCAGCGTCCTGCTCGGCACCCCGGAAGGCGGCGGGCACACCATCGATCCCGGGACCGACCTGCTCATCGACATCCAGGTCGACTATCCGGACGAGGATGCGTCCCATCAACATCTCACGAGCTTGAACGCCCAACACTTGGGCTGAGCCGGGCATTTGGGCTGGGCGCGGCGCGTGCGTTGAGCGCGGCGCGTGGTCATGCGGAACGCCTCCGGACTCGATTGTCCGGGGGCGTTCTGTCGTGAAGTCGGACGTGAAGTAATCCGATGGAGTGGTTTACAGTTCTTATGGTTCCGTCGCGGGACATGGCGGCGCATTCTGGCAAAGCTGGCGTTGAGGCTGTTGGCTTGTCGGCCGAAAGCGGATCTCCGTCATGCGAACCGAAAGGACTCGCCCTATGAGATTCCTGAACGGCACCTTCATGCCTCGGACCCTTCTGATCGCCACGATCGTCGTAGGCAGCATTGTGGTCAGCCCCGCTGCCGCCATCGCGGTCGGCAATGCCGGCGCGAACGGCTCTTCCGGCGTCGGTTCCTCCGGCGGTACTGGCGGTGCCTATGGCGCGGGCGGCGCTGCCGGCGCCAACGGCAACGGCGGCAACGGCGGTAACGGCGGCAACGCCACCGGCACCAACAGCCAAGGCGGCGCCGGGGGCGTCGGGGGCGCCGGCGGAGCTGTCGGCAACGGCGGCATCGGCGGCAACGGAGGCGCTGCCGACCTCGGCGGTACCGGCGGCATGGGTGGCGTCGGCGGCATGGGCAACGCCGCCACCGGGTCTCTCGGAGGCGCGGGCGGCGCCGGCGGCGAGGGGCTCGCGGGAAGTGGCGCTACCGGCGGTGTCGGTGGTGCGGGCGGCGCTGCCGGCGCGGGCGGCGCCGGCGGCAATGGCGGCATTGGAGGCGCTGGCAGTACCGGCGGCGCCGGCGGGGTGGGTGGTGCCGGCGGTGTCGGCGGCGCGAACGCCGCCAGCGGCCATGGTGGCGGCGTGGGGGGTGCCGGCGGCGTCTCCGTTACCGGAGGCGCGGGCGGCATCGGAGGCGGCGGCGGTGCCAGCGGCCCCGGTCTCACCGGTGGCGAGGGCGGCAAGGGCGGCAAGGGCGGCAGGGGCGTCGGGGCCTGTGTGGGAGGCAATGGATCGCCCGGCTTGCCTGGCCAGTCCAACGGCACAGCCGGCGCGGACGGCGCGGACGGTACGGACTGCCCGCTGCCGTAGTGGGTGCCGGAGCGGCGGCCCTGTTTCCGGAGTTCTCGTAGCCGAACACGCAGTTGGCTCGGCCCGCGCGTCGCTTGTGGCGAATTCGCCACAAGC
>NZ_JAYMZR010000099.1:0-26080 GCF_035828615.1 Streptomyces sp. H27-D2
TCATCGAGGAGGTCGACGGCGACGGCGAGGCGAGCGGCTACACCGCCGGCCCCGGCGGCGGGGCGCTCGACGAGGAGGACGTCTCGCGCTACGGCATGGTCAAGCTCACCCCGCTCGGCGTCTACGGCGTGCGCGCCAGGATGCTCGACGCGGGCGTGGACGCCCCGGCCGACGGCGACCTCGCCGACACGGGCGCGGACGGGCTCCTCGACCTGCTGCCCGGACACCCGGAGAGCGCCGCGCGCGCCGAGGCCGAGCTGTGGCTCGCCGGCCGTACGCCCGGCGACGCGGCCCGCGCACTCCTGGCCGCCGCCCGCGGCGACGACCAGAGCGCGCCGCTGCGGCGGCTCGCCTGTCAGCAGACCCTCGCGCTGGTCGGCATGGAGGCCGAGCCCGCGCTGCGCGAGGTGCTCGACGACGCGCACCTCGGCGGGCTCGCCCGGGTCTGGCTGGCCGAGCACGGGGCGTCGGAGGTGCCGGAGCCCTCGGAGACCATGGTCTTCTGGCTGACCGTCGACACCATCGCCGCGCAGCTCGGCGCGGTGGGCGGCGTCGAGGACTCCGAGGAGCTGCGGAACCTGGTGGAGGGGCTGGTCGGTCAGCACAGCGGCTTCTTCGATACGGCCTGGCGGGTGGACCACCCGGCCACCGCGGACGTCCTGGACGCGATGGGGCAGCTGCATCCGGACAAGAAGATGGCCAAGGAGGCACGCAAGGCCGCCTTCAAGGCGCGGTCGCGCGGCTGAGGCGGCCGCAAGCAGCGGCCGCCGACGGCCGACGCCTGAACGCCCTCGGGCGTCAGGCGCCGGCCGCCTCGCCGGCCGGCGCCAGGCGGAGCGCGCGTCCACCGGCCACCGGCCCGCCCTCTCGCGGACTGTTCAACGGCGCGTCAGCACTCGTAGCGCGTCGTGTGCTTGAACGAGGACGACGCCCCGTTGAAGCCGTACGTGCCCCGGTAGGCCGGCGGGTTCTGGTACTCGCCGACGATGGTGATGGAGTTGGCGCACGAGCCCTGCCCGGACCGCTTCGCGTCGAGCCTGATCTGCTCGCCGATGGAGCCGCCGGTGATGTCCCACGGCGCGCCGCAGATGCCGGAGGTGATCTTTCCGCCGGTCACCACGTGCGGGTAGGTGTTGGGGTCGTACTTCACCTCGATGCCGAAGGTGACCGCGCCGTTGTGCAGTTCCAGCTTGCACTGGGTTTCGAGGGCCTGCGGAGCGGCGTCCGCGTGCGTCGAGGCGAACGCCTCGTCGCGCGTCTTGACCTCGGCGCCCCGCGGGTTGATGAAACGGTGCTCCGCGCGGGCCTCGCCCTTCTTCTTCTGTGCAGCCTGCGTCATGGCTTTCCCTCCACTCAGGCCAGCAGCTCGGCGATCTCCACCCGCAGCAGCGCGCGGACGTTCTCGATGTGGTTGACGATGGTCACCACTTGGGAGCCCGCGAAGAGCAGCCCGAGCGCGACGTCGTCCTGCGAGGTCACCAGCGAGCCGGAGTCGCCGCCGGCCGAGATGTTCGTGGTGAGGATCTGGTCCTTGAACCGCGCGGTGCCCGCGGTGCCGTAGTTGACGTCGATCGTCGCGTCGACCGCGATGACCCGGCCGAAGCTGATGTTGGTCGTCCGGCCGGTCTTCTTGACCAGGTCGCCGACCGCGACATTGGCCTTGCGCCGCCAGGCGCGCGGCGCGCCGCTGAAGTACTGCTCGCGGGTGGCGTCCTGGAACTCCACGGTCCCGAGCGCGCAGTCCACGATGTTGTTGTGCTGCTCCAGCGGGATCTGCGGGGCGAACTGGATGGGGATGAACCGGTCCAGCGTGGCGATCCGGTCCGCCGGGTCGCTGCCGCCGTCGAAGACGCCGGGCTGCACGATCGCGCTGCCCGCCGGGGCCCGGTTGGAGTCGGCGAGCACGTGGTTGTTGCTCAGGATGTAGAACCGCGCCGGGGTGCCGAGGCCGGCCCCGGGCGGGTCCGCGGAGGCGCCGGGCAGGAAGTCGTAGACCACGCTGCCCAGGGTGCCCGCGGTGACCCGTACGTTCCCGACCGAGAAGCCGGACGGGCACGGGCGCATCCTGCGCTTGAGCAGCTGCGGCTCGAACGCGCCCAGCCGGCCGAGCTCTTCGAGCATCGGCTGCGACAGCTGGGAGAGCGATTCGGCGCCGAGGTCGCCGCCGCGGTACGAGCCCTGCTGCTCCTCGCGGCGGCCGCCCGGCCGCTGCTGGCGCTGCTGGGCCTGGGCGGAGACGTGGCCGACCGCGACCACGTCGGTCGGGGTGCCGTCGTCCATCGTGCGCGGGACGACGTCCCGCTCGGGCAGCATCGACTCCGGGACCTTCTGGGTCACGAAGATCAGTACGGCTTCCTCACCGGTGGGCTCCCCGTCCGTCCACTTCACGCCATGGCCGAAGCCGACGACGTTGGCGAGCGGGTTCTGGGGCCGCAGGAAGTCGGAAATCGCCTGTTGGCGGGAGGTGTCACGGACCTGACCGCCGGTGGGTCCTCGCATCATCTCGGGCCGGCTCACGCCAGACCACCTCTTCCCTGGTCGGGGTCCGCGCGGCGCGGGGCCGCCGGGTGAAGGTACCCGTACGGCCGGCGGTGGGGCGGACCACGTGCACAGTGCGCAGACCGGCTCTTACGGCCGGCTCGGTGGAGTCGGCGGGCCCCGGTGCGAAGAATGGTGTACGGGCGTACGACCGAGGGGTCCGCGTTCTCCTGACGGGTGATGCAGGTAGGGCCTGTCTATTGCCGCTCAGGTCGGCGGTCAAGACGTTCTGCGGGGAATCATGGGTATACCGGCCGATTGCCGTCGATGACCTTCATTGCCATGATTTTTTGCCGCCGGGCCAAATGAGGGCCGGAAGTCGGTCGGTGTTCAACTGCCGTTCGGCGAAGCGCGCGAGGGTGAGCGCCGCAGCCCAGCGTCGGACCCGGCCACCCAGGAGACAAGATGCCGCTCACTCGCAGAGACTTCGTGCAGCGATCCGCGTACACCGGCGCGGGCGTCGCGCTGGCCGGCAGCGTCGGCGTACTGGCGAGCGCGCCCGGCGCGCTCGCCGCTGAGCCGGGGGCCGAACCGCTCGGCGGCCCCGACGGGGAGCACAGCGGCCACCACCGGCTCGGCTACGGTCCGCTGCTGCCCGACCCGAAGGGCCTCCTCGCGCTGCCCGCGGGCTTCTCGTACCGCGTCATCACGCGCACCGGGGTGACCAAGCTGGAGTCGGGCGAGTCCACCCCGTCCAACCACGACGGCACGGCCACCTTCGAGGGGCCGCGCGGCGTCACGCTGCTCGTCAACAACCATGAGCTGAAGGGGCCGCGCGCCGACTGGCCGCACCCGGTGCCGCTCACCGAGGGCCTCGTCTACGACCCGGCGGCCTCCGGCGGCTGCACGGTCGTCGAGGTCTCCCAGCACGGCGGCCATGTCGCCGAGTGGGTCGGCATAGCCGGTACGGCCACCAACTGCGCGGGCGGGCGCACCCCCTGGGGCACCTGGCTGACCTGCGAGGAGACCGAGGACCAGGCCGGCCGGAACGGCATGACCAAGGACCACGGCTATGTCTTCGAGGTCGACCCCTACGACCGCAGGGCCAACCGCGCCCCGCAGCCGATCAAGGCGCTCGGGCGGTACGCGCACGAGGCGGTCGTCGTCGACCCCAAGCGCGGCCACCTCTACCTGACCGAGGACGCCGACAAGCCCAACGGGCTGCTCTACCGCTGGGTGCCGCCGCACGGCTTCAAGCACGGGCGCGGCGAGCTGAAGAAGGCCGCCGCCGACGCGGGCGTGCTCCAGGCGTTCAAGTGCTTCGACTCCGGCGGCCGGTTCGTCGACGACCTCTCCCGCGCCACCCGGACCGGCACGGTCTACGGCGTGGACTGGGTCGAGGTGCCGGACCGGGACGCCAGGTCGGTGTCCGTGCGCAAGCAGTTCAAGGACACCGAGGTCACCCGCGCCCGCAAGCTCGAAGGTCTGTGGTGGGGCGACGGCGGCGCGTACGTCGTCGCCTCCTTCGCCCGCGGCGAGAGCCCGGTCGCGCACGACGGCCAGGTCTGGTTCTACGACCCCAAGCGGCGCACCCTGACGCTCAAGGTACTGCTCGGCGTCAACAAGGACCCGGAGCGGGACGGCGCCTTCGACGGCCCGGACAACATCACCGTCTCGCCGTACGGCGGGCTGATCATCGCCGAGGACGGCGAGGGCGTCCAGCACCTCTTCGGGGCGGTGGACGACGGCCGTACGTACCCGATCGCGCGCAACGAGCTGAACATCGGCACCGAGCAGAAGCCGACGTTCAGCGAGTTCACCGGGGTCGTCTTCTCCCCGGACGGGGACACCCTCTTCGCCAATATCCAGGATCCCGGCATCATGCTGGCGATCACCGGACCGTGGAAGCGGCAGGGACACCGCCGCTGACCCGAGCTGACTTGCCCCCGGACCGGGTGTCGCGGCCGGCCGGCGGCTCCTGCCGCGGCTGGGCCGGTCGCCCGGTGGAGTGCCGCCGGCCGGCGGTGGGCTGCCGGCCGACGGGAGCCGAGGGCGGGCCGCCGGGAATCCTGAGCGCTCGGCGATGTTGAGGCGAAGGTGACCTCAGCGATACAGCCGACCCGCCCCCGGTTCTCCGTCCTGGACCGCTCCCGCACCCGGCAGGGCCGGCAGCCCGCGCAGGCGCTGCGCGACACCGTACGGTTCGCGCGGCAAATCGAGGAGCTGGGCTACCACCGGTTCTGGGTCTCCGAGCACCACAGCGTGCCCGGGGTCGCGGGATCGGCCCCCACCGTGCTCGCGGCGGCCGTCGCCGCCGCGACCTCGCGGATCCGCGTCGGCACCGGCGGGGTGATGCTGCCCAATCACCAGCCGCTGGTGGTGGCCGAGCAGTTCGGGGTGCTGGAGTCGCTCTTTCCCGGCCGGATCGACATGGGCCTGGGACGGTGCGTCGGCTTCACGGACGGAATCCGGCGGGCGCTCGGCCGGGGCAAGGACGACGCCGAGGACTTCGCCGGGCAGCTCGCCGAGCTGCTGGGCTACTTCAGCGGGGAGCACCCGGTCCATCCGGAGGTGCACGCGCAGCCGGCCGAGGGGCTGCGGGTGGCCGCGTTCGTGCTGGCCACCGGCGCGGGGGCGGCGCACGCCGCCGCGCTCGGGCTGCCGCTGGTGATCGCGGCCGTACGGGGCGAGGAGGCGATGCTGCGCGCCATCGACCGCTACCGCGCGGACTTCCGGCCCTCGCTCTGGTCGCCCGCGCAGCGGCCCTACGTCGTGGTCTCCGGCACGGTCGCCGTCGGACGGACCGCCGAGGAGGCCCGGCAGCTTCTGCTGCCCGAGGCGTGGTCGAGCGCCTACTCCCGGACGCACGGGGTGTTCCCGCCGCTCCTTCCGGTGCGGGAGATCAGCTCGCTGTCCATGACCGCGAAGGAGCGCGCCCTCTTCGAGGAAGCGCAGAACGGGCACATCCACGGCACGGAGGACGAGGTCGGCGCCGCGCTCGATGCTCTGATCGAACGCAGCGCCGCCGACGAGGTCCTGGTCACCACCAGCACATACGATCGCGCGCTGCTGCTGGACTCCTACCGCCGTCTCGCCCGCCTGCTGCCGCGGGACACGCCGTCAGAGGATCTGGGACCCCGGCTTGACCATGCCGCGCACGGTGCGTGAGTCGACGTACTCGCCCAGCGCCGTCATCTCCCACTCGCCGGAGAACTGCCGGACGAACTTCGCCATCAGCACGCCGGTGCGCGCCTCGGAGGAGGTCAGGTCGAAGCGCACCAGTTCCTCGCCGCTGCCCGCGTCGAGCAGCCGGCAGTAGGCCTTGGCGACGTCGGTGAACTTCTGCCCGGAGAAGGAGTTGACGGTGAAGACCAGCCCGGTGACCTCCGCCGGCAGGCCGCCGAGGTGCACGGTGATGGACTCGTCGTCGCCGCCGCCCTCACCGGTGAGGTTGTCGCCGGAGTGCTGGATGGTGCCGTTGAGGATGGCGAGCTTGCCGAAGTAGCAGGAGTCGATCTTCTTGCGGTTCGGGCCGTAGGCGATGACCGAGGCGTCGAGGTCGATGTCCTTGCCCCGGAAGGCGGGCTCCCAGCCGAGGCCCATCCGCACCGAGGACAGCAGCGGCTTGCCGCCCTTGACCAGCGAGACCGTCTGGTTCTTCTGGAGGTTCACCCGGCCCTTGTCCAGGTTGATCTTCCCGGCGCCGGGCGCGGGAGCCGCAGGGGCGGCGGGCGGCGCGGGAGCCATGGGCGCGGCAGCGGGTACGGGCGCGGGCGGAGCCTGCGGAGCGGCGGGGGCGGGAGCCGGTGCGGGGACGGGAGCCGGCGCGGGGGCGGCGGGCTCCTCCACGCTCACCCCGAAGTCGGTGGCGATCCCGGCCAGCCCGTTCGAGTAGCCCTGGCCGACCGCGCGGACCTTCCAGACGCCGTTGCGCCGGTAGACCTCGACGGTGACCAGTGCGGTCTCGGCGCCGAGCTTCGGCGGGGTGAAGCTGGCGAGCACGGTTCCGTCGTCCGCGTTGCGGATCGTCGCCGTGGGCTCGGTGCCGGCGAAGGTCGCGCCCGCGTCGAGGCTCGCGGTCACCACGATCTTCTCGATGCCGGGCGGCACGGCGCCGGTGTCCACGGTGATGGAGTCCGGGCCCGAGCCGCCGCCTGCGCGGTGCGTCACGCCCGGTCCGTCGGGCTGGTTGTAGAAGACGAAGTCGTCGTCCGAGCGCACCTTGCCCTCGGCGGTGAGCAGCAGGCCCGACACGTCGAGCCGCACGGGGGCGCTGACGTCCACCGCCACGCGCGGGGCGGAGAGCGGGATATTCGAGCCGGGTGTCATAGCGGTCATGTCCGGGGTAACGAACGACCCCGCTTTGCGGTTCCATTACCCGCCGATGACCCTGGTGACCGGCCATCCGGGCCCCTTCCGGCCGCCGGCCGGGCCGAGCGGCGGTGGAGCGGGCGGAGGCGGGGCCTGACTTCAGCCTTCCCCCAACCTTCGGCCGGGAGGTGCCCCCAGCGTTTGAGGACACCCATCTGCCGGGCGGACCCGTTATGACTCACTGCGGTCACCGCGCCGGCGCGTCAGTGCGGCCACACAGGCGGATCCGTGCAGAACGCCCCGCCGAGGTTCGCGTGGGCCGGGTCGGCCGGGTCCAGTTCGCCCTGTTCGGCGATGAGGCGGGCGGCGTACGGCTCCGAGTCGTCCTGCGGTTCGTAGCCCAGGGCCCGCGCGCCGGACAGGTCCCACCACAGGCGCGTGTTGGCCGAACTGCCGTACACGACCGAGTGCTCGACGTCCTCGGCGGTGAGCGCGGCGTGCAGGATGCGGGCGCCGTCGGCGGGGCTCAGCCAGACCGAGAGCATGCGCACCGTGGCCGGCTCGGGGAAGCAGGAGCCGATGCGGATGGAGACCGTCTCGATGCCGTGCAGGTCCCAGTAGAGGGACGCCAGGTCCTCGCCGAAGCACTTGGAGAGGCCGTAGAAGGTGTCGGGGCGGCGCGGGGTGCCGATCGGGATGAGGGACGCGGCGTCGATCGTGGGATCGGTGGGGCCGCCGGCGCCGATGGGGCGCGGGGTGAAGCCCACCACGTGGTTGCTGGAGGCGGAGACGACGCGTCGCACGCCCTCCGCGCGCGCGGCCTCGTAGAGGTTGTACGTTCCCTGGATGTTGGCCCGCAGGAGCTTGTCGAAGGAGGATTCCAGCGAGATGCCCGCGAGGTGGATGATCGCGTCGACGCCGCGCACGGCCTCGCGCAGCGCCTCCGCGTCGGCGAGGTCGGCCTTGATCGCGTCCGGCTCGCCCTCGATCGCGACCATGTCCAGCAGCCGCAGCTCGTAGCCGTACGCGGGCAGTAGTCCGCGCATCAGGGTGCCCAGGCCGCCGGCCGCGCCGGTGAGCAGGACGGTGCGGGGAGCGGCCATCAGCGGATCTCCTCAGGAGTCAGGGAGTCTCGGCAAGTCCCGGGCGGTCTCGCGCGGTCCCGGGAGGTCCCGGTAAGAATCTCATCCATGGATTAAGTTCACATCCATGGACAGATTATGGAATCCCGTCAAGGCCGTCAAGGGCTGAGTCGGACTCCCGGAATCTGTTTTCACGTGGCGGTTCTTCGTCTTGACCGGCGCGGCGGCGCTGCTTTAGCGTGGCCGCGTTCATAAATATGGACGCCGATCAGAAACATGCACGTGCGATCGGGCGGCGGCATGTCGGCGCACACCCCAGGGAGAGCACGTGACCTCAGCCTCACTCGCCGACCGCCTCGACGGCTTGCTGTTCTTTCCCGTGACCGCGTACGGGCCGGACGGTGCGCTCGACCTCGAAGTCTTCCGCGCCCATGTCCGCCGGGGGATCGACGCCGGCGCGGGCGCGGTCTTCGCGTGCTGCGGCACCGGCGAGTTCCACGCGCTCACCCCGGCGGAGTTCCGCGACTGCGTCGCCGCCGCCGTCGCGGAGGCCGACGGACGGGTCCCCGTCATCGCTGGTACCGGATACGGCACGGCCCTCGCCGTCGAGTTCGGGCGGCTCGCGGAGGAGGCGGGCGCCGACGGGCTGCTCGCGATGCCGCCGTACCTCGTCGTCGCCGACCAGGAAGGGCTGCTGCGGCACTACTCCGCCCTCGCCGCCGGAACCGGCCTTGAAGTGATCGTCTACCAGCGCGACAACGCGGTCTTCACCCCGGCCACCGTCGTGGAACTGGCCCGAGTCCCCAACGTCATCGGGCTCAAGGACGGCCTCGGCGACCTCGACCTGATGCAGCGCATCGTGGGCGCGGTGCGCACCGCGCTGCCGGACAGCGACTTCCGCTACTTCAATGGCCTGCCCACCGCCGAACTCACCGGCCTCGCCTACCGGGGCATCGGAGTGCTGCTCTACTCCTCGGCCGTCTTCTGCTTCGCCCCCGACATCGCCCTCGCCTTCCACCAGGCGCTGCACTCCGGCGACGACCACACCGTCAACCGGCTGCTCGACGGCTTCTACGGCCCGCTCGTCGAGCTGCGCAACCAGGGCCGGGGCTATGCCGTATCGCTGGTCAAGGCGGGCGTACGGCTGGGTGGCCTCGACGTCGGCGAGGTCCGCCCGCCGCTCACCGAGCCGAGCCCGGCCCATGTGAAGGAGCTGGCCGAGCTGATCGCGCGCGGCCAGGCGCTGATCACGGGCGGCTGACCGGCCGGAGCCCCGCCCCTCCGCCCGCCCTTCCGTCGCCCCCTCCCTCCTGGCCCCCGAGGAGCCGACATGCGCGCATCCGCCTTCCTCTACCCCTGGGACGTCGTCGGCGACCCGGACGCCCCGCGCCGGCTCGTCGACCTCGGCGTCCAGCAGGTCACCCTCGCCGCCGCCTACCACTCCACCCGCGCGCTGACCCCGCGCCACCCCAGCCGCCGGATCGTCACCGCCGAGCACGCCGCCGTGCTCTACCCGCCCGACGCCGCGCGCTGGGACGGGCGGGACCTGCGGCCGTACGAGCAGTCCTGGGCAGCGGGCCCCGACCCGTACGGCGAGGCCGCCCGCGCGCTCACCGAGGCGGGGCTCGACGTCCACTCCTGGGTCGTGCTCGCCCACAACTCCCGCCTCGGCGCCGAGCATCCGCAGATCTCGGTGCGCAACGCCTACGGGGACCGCTACCCGTGGGCCCCCTGCGTGGCCCGGCCCGAGGTGCGCGGCTACGCCGTCTCGCTGGCCGCCGAAGCCGCCGTACGGCCCGATACGAGCGGCGCCGAGCTGGAGTCCTGCGGCTGGTACGGCATGGCGCATCTGCACGCGCACGACAAGATCGGCGGGGTGCCGCTCGGCGGCGCGGGCCAGTATCTGATGTCGCTGTGCTTCTGCGAGGTCTGCCGGGACGGGTACGCCTCGGCGGGCGCCGACCCGGAGGAACTGGCCGCGACGGTCGTACGGGCCCTCGGGCCGCTGTGGTCCGGCGCGCCGCAAGCCGTCGCCGGGGACCGGGCGGGGGAGTGGGCCGAGGTCGAGAAGCTGCTCGGCGCGGACCTCGCCTCGGCCACGCTTCGCTGGCGCGCCGGGGCGGCCCGCCGCCTTCAGCGGGAGGCGGTCGCGGCGGTACGGGCGCGGGCGGCGGCGGGGAGCGGCGGCGAGCCGGGCGGGGGAGCCGGACCCATCGGCGGGGCCGGACCCATCGGCGGGGCCGCGCCTATCGGCGGGGCCGCGCCTATCGGCGGGGCCGCGCCTATCGGCGGGGCCGCGCCTATCGGCGGGGCCGCGCCTATCGGCGGGGCCGCGCCTATCGGCGGGGCCGCGCCCGGATTCCGGGTGCTGCTGCACGCCGACCCCGCCCCGCACCGCTGCGGCGCCAACGCCGGCGTCGAGGCCGTGGAGGTGCTCGCGCACGCCGACGGAGTCGTGCTGCCCTGCCCGGGCGGCGCCGACGGCGCGGCCGAACGGGCGGGCGTGATCCGGCCGTTCACCCCACACCAGGCCGAATCCGGCACGCTCGCGGCCAACTTCAACATCGTCTCCGGCATGGGCGGCAGCCCCGGAACGTTGGCCGATGACGCGGCGCACGCGGGGGGTCTTGGCGCGACCGAAATCCGCCTCTACCACGCGGGATTGGCATCCGACGGGGACCTGCGGGCCGTGCGGGCAGCGCTCGGCTGAGCGGCCGACCCCTGTCCGTCCTCCCTCGGACTCCGCCCCGAGGTGCTCCCACCGGCTGAATTCAGCTCTCCCCGGCCCCCGGCCCCCGGCCCTCGGCCCTCGGCCGGAGCTGTCCTCAATCTCCCCCAGCCTTCGGCCGGGAAGCGCCCCAGGGCGATTGAGGACACCGTCCACCGGCACACCAGGTCAACCACTGCGGTCACCACGACTACTTCCGGCCGAGAGCCTCCCGCATCATCGCCGTCGCGACCGGCGCCGCCAGCCCGTTGCCGCTGATTTCGGCGCGGGTGGCGGCGGAGTCCTCGACGACCACCGCGACCGCGACCTGCTTGCCGTCGCCGTCCTTCGCGTAGGAGATGAACCACGCGTACGGCTTCTTGCTGTTCTCGACGGCGTTCTGCGCGGTGCCGGTCTTGCCGCCGACCTCCACGCGGCCCCTGCGGTCCCTGCGCCGAACGGGTGCAGCGCGGTGCCCCGCAGGTTTCATCCCGGGCGACTCGGGGATTCGACCACGGTGCCGGACGGGACACCTGAGACATCCGGGGTACCCGGTCACCCGGAACGACTGGGACCACAGCGAAAGGCTTGGCAGCGTGGCACCGCACACCGCTCAGGATCCACCTCCCGCTTCGACGGTCACCCTGCACGTCAACGGGGCCCCGCACCGGCTGACCCTGGACAACCGGACGACCGTGCTCGACGCGCTGCGTGAGCGGCTGGATCTCACCGGCTCCAAGAAGGGCTGCGACCACGGTCAGTGCGGTGCGTGCACCGTCCTCGTGGACGGCCGCCGGACCAACAGCTGTCTGCTGTTCGCCGTCGCGTACGACGGCGCGGAGATCACCACGGTCGAGGGGCTGGCCGACGGGGACCGGCTGCACCCCGTCCAGCAGGCGTTCCTCGACCGTGACGGCTTCCAGTGCGGCTACTGCACGCCCGGCCAGATCTGCTCCGCCGTCGGCGTCCTCGCCGAGGCCGCCGACGGCCACCCGTCGCATGTCACCGCCCCGGTCGCAGGCCCGGCCACTGGCCCGTCCGCCGCGCAGGGGAGCCCCGTCCCCCTCACGCCCGAGGAGATCCGGGAGCGGATGAGCGGCAACATCTGCCGCTGCGGCGCCTACGCCAACATCGTCGCCGCGATCCAGGACGTACGGGACCTGCGGGGCGCGCGGGGCGCGCAGAGCGCACCGCACACGCCGGGGGCGCAGACCGCACAGGACGCGCCGGGCGCGCGGTATGCACCGCACGCTCCGGGCGTACCGATCGCGCCGGGCGCGCCCCCCACGCGGGACACCCAGGGAGCCGCCCGGTGAAACCCTTCACCTACACCCGCGCCGAGAGCGTCGACGCCGCGATCACCGCTCTCGCCGAGCACTCCGACGCGAAGTTCCTCGGCGGCGGTACGAACCTCGTCGACCTCATGAAGCTGGGGGCCGAGGCTCCCGGCCGGCTCGTCGACGTCAGCAGGCTGCCGTTGGCGGCCGTGGAGGAGACGGCTGACGGCGGGCTGCGCATCGGCGCGACCGTGCGCAACAGCGACCTCGCGGCCCACCCCGCCGTCCGCGCCCGCTACCCCGTGCTGTCCCAGGCTCTGCTGGCGGGCGCCTCGGGGCAGTTGCGCAACGCGGCCACCACCGGCGGCAATCTGCTCCAGCGGACCCGCTGCCTCTACTTCCAGGACGTCGCCAAGCCCTGCAACAAGCGCGAGCCCGGCAGCGGCTGTCCGGCGCGCGAGGGGGTGCACCGCGACCTCGCGGTGCTCGGCCACTCCGAGCACTGCGTCGCGACCCACCCCTCCGACCTGGCCGTCGCGCTCGCCGCCCTCGACGCCGTCGTCCAACTGCACGGCCCGGACGGCGAACGGGCCGTCCCCCTCGTCGACTTCCACCGGCTGCCCGGCGGCGAACCGGCCCGCGACACCGTCATCGCGCACGGCGAACTCGTCACAGCCGTCCTGCTGCCGCCCGCCGTAGCGGCCCGTTCCGCCTACCGCAAGGCCCGCGACCGCGCCTCGTACGCCTTCGCGCTCGCCTCGGTCGCCGCCGTGCTCGACGTACGGGGCGGGATGGTGCACGACGTGCGCCTCGCCTTCGGCGGGCTCGCGCACAAGCCGTGGCGCGCCAGGCTGGCGGAGGACGCGCTGTGCGGACTGCCCGCTACCGAGGAGTCCTTTGCCCGCGCGGCCGACCTCGAACTGTCGGCGGCCGAGCCGCTGCGTGACAACGCCTTCAAGGTGCCGCTGGCCCGGAACCTGGCCGTCAGGGTGCTGGCCGATCTCGCGGGCCCGGCCGGCTCCCCTCCAGACGGCCCTCACCCCGACGGCTCCGCCCCCGCCGGCCAGGACCCCACCGCCACCGATCCCGCCGCCACCGATCCCGCCACGGGCAGCCGAGGAGCCTGACGACCATGAGCGCGAGCACTCCCGGCCCTCCCCCCGACCCTGCCCCCACACCTGCCCTCGGCGCGCCCGTGGGCCGCCTCGAAGGACGGCTGAAGGTCACCGGCGCCGCCCGCTACGCCGCCGAGCACACCCCGCCCGGCACCGTCTACGCCTGGCCGGTGCCCGCCACGATCGCCCGTGGCCGGGTGACGGCGGTGAAGGCCGACGAGGCGCTCGCCGAGCCGGGCGCGCTCGCCGTGCTCACCCACGAGAACGCGCCCCGCCTCGGCGAGCCCGAAGACCCGATCCTGTCGGTCCTGCAGAACGACCGCGTCCCGCACCACGGTTGGCATGTGGCGCTGACCGTCGCCCGCACCCTGGAGTCGGCGCGCGCCATGGCGGCGGCGCTGCGCGTCGAGTACGCGCCGGAGGAGCACGATGTCCTCCTGCGCACCGGGCACCCCGGCCTGTACGAGCCGGACGAGGTCAACGGCGGGGAGGCCGGCCGGCGCGAGCGCGGCGACTTCGACGCCGCCTACGAGGCCGCGCCCGTGCGGATCGACGCGACGTACACGATGTCGGCGCTGCACAACCACCCGATGGAGCCGCACGCGGCGACCGCCCGCTGGGACGGCGACCGGCTGACCGTGCACGACTCCAGCCAGGGCGCCACCACCGTCCAGGAGACCCTGGCCGGGCTCTTCGGGCTGGACCGGGACAGCGTCACGGTGATCTCGGAGCACGTGGGCGGCGGCTTCGGCTCCAAGGGCATCCCGCGGCCGCACGTCGTGCTGGCGGCGATGGCGGCGCGGCACACCGGCCTCCCGGTCAAACTCTCCCTCCCCCGCGCGCAGTTGGCCGCCGTCGTCGGCCACCGGGCCCCGACCGTGCAGCGGGTCAGGCTCGGCGCGGGGGACGACGGCGTGATCAGCGCGCTCGCCCACGAGGTGACCACCCAGACCTCGACGGTCAAGGAGTTCGTGGAGCAGGCGGCGGCGCCCGCCCGCGTCATGTACACCTCCCCGCACAGCCGTACCAGCCACCGGGTCGTCGCGCTGGACGTCCCCAGTCCCTCCTGGATGCGCGCGCCCGGCGAGGCGTCCGGGATGTACGCCCTCGAATCGGCCATGGACGAACTCGCCGAGGCGCTCGACCTGGACCCCGTCGAACTGCGGCTGCGCAATGACACCGCCGCCGAACCGGACAGCGGCAAGCCCTTCAGCAGCCGCCACCTCGCCGAGTGCCTGCGCGAGGGCGCGCGGCGCTTCGGCTGGCACGAGCGCGGGCGGGAGCGCGACCCCCGCCCGCGCTCCCGCCGCGAGGGCCGGCTGCTGATCGGCAGCGGTGTCTGCTCCTCGACCTACCCGGTGCTCATCGTGCCCTCGACCGCGCGGGCGCACGCCGACCGGACCGGCGGCTACCGCGTCCGGATCAACGCGACCGACATCGGCACCGGCGCCCGTACCGTCCTCGCCCAGATCGCCGCCGACGCGCTCGGCGTCCCGCTGGAGCGGGTCGGCGTCGAGATCGGCCGCAGCGACCTGCCGGCCGCACCGCTCGCCGGCGGCTCCGCCGGGACCGCGTCTTGGGGCTGGGCGGTCGACAAGGCGTGCCGCGCGCTGCGCGCCTCGGTCGCCGAGCACGGCGGTACGCTGCCGCCCGACGGTCTGTCGGCCACCGCCGACACCCGGGAGGACGTCGAGCCGGAGTCCCCGTACGCCCGGCACGCCTTCGGCGCGCAGTTCGCCGAGGTGCAGGTCGACACCGACACCGGCGAGACCCGGGTCCGCCGGCTGCTCGGCGTCTTCGCCGCCGGGCGCATCCTCAACTCCCGCACGGCGCACAGCCAGTTCATCGGCGCCATGACGATGGGCGTGGGCATGGCGCTGCTGGAGGGCAGCACCATGGACCCGCGCTTCGGCGACTTCGCCGAACGCGATCTCGCCTCCTACCACGTCCCCGCCTGTGCGGACGTGCGCGAGATCGAGGCGCACTGGATCGAGGAGGACGACCCGCACCTCAACCCGATGGGGAGCAAGGGCATCGGCGAGATCGGCATCGTCGGCACGGCGGCGGCGATCGGCAACGCCGTCCGGCACGCGAGCGGCGTCCGGGTCCGGGACCTGCCCATCCACCCGGACAAGCTGCTGCCGTACCTCTGAGGGCTGCCGTACGTCTGAGGAGCGCCGCTCAGGAGTGCCGCGCCGCCTCGGTCGCGGGTCAGAGCCTGCGCGTCGCCAGCGTGAGGCGGTCGCGGGCGTCGAAGAGCGTGTCCTTGATCATCTGCTCGTGCGCCGGGGTCAGCCGGGCCACCGGGACCGAGCAGCTGACCGCGTCGCGCGCCGGGGTGCGGTACGGGATCGCGATGCCGAAGCAGCGCAGCCCGAGCGTGTTCTCCTCGCGGTCCACCGCGTAGCCCTGCTCGCGGATCAGGTGCAGCTCCTCGATGAGCTGCTCGCGGTCCGTGATGGTGTGCTCGGTCAGCGGCGACAGCGTCTGCGGCAGCATCTTGCGGACCTGCTCGTCGCTGTAGGTCGCGAGCAGCGCCTTGCCCAGCGAGGTCGAGTGGGCCGGCAGCCGGCGTCCGACCCGGGTGAAGGGGCGCAGATAGTGCTGGGACTGGCGGGTCGCGAGGTAGACGACGTTGGTGCCGTCGAGGCGGGCGAGGTGGATGGTCTCGGTGGTGTCGTCCGAGAGCCGGTCCAGGGTGGGCCTGGCGGCGGCGACCACCTCGTCACCGTCGATGTACGAGGTGCCGACGAGCAGCGCGCGCACGCCGATGCCGTAGCGGGTGCCGGTCGCGTCGGTCTCGACCCAGCCCAGCTCGACCAGGGTGCGCAGCAGCATGTAGAGGCTGGACTTGGGGTAGCCCACGGACTCCTGCACGGCGGCGAGGCTGTGCATTCCGGGGCGGCCCGCGAAGAATTCCAGCAGCTCGACGGTGCGGACCGCGGACTTGACCTGGGCCCCGCCGTCTCCCGCTCCCCGCCCGTGGGCGCCCCCTTCGGCAGCAGACATGGCCCTTGACCCCTTCGTTCGAACGGAAATAGAGTCCCGGCAGAGTTCACCACCAGGGACAGTGTTCAGTATATCGAACTGGGTTCCCGGTGCGGCGTGCAATCAGGGCGTGCGATCAGCAGGAGGAATCCCCGGTGGCAGCATCAGTGTGGAGCGTCGACCCCCGGACCGGGAAGCGGCGGGAGCAAGTCGCCGTCGAGGCCACCGCCCGAGAAGTGGACGAGGCGGTACGAGCCGCCCACGCGGCCCGGGGCGCCCTCGCCGACCGGACCGTGCGCGCCGCGCTGCTGCGTACCGCCGCGGACCTGCTCGACGAGGCCGGCGAGCACGTCATTGAGGCGGCCGACGCGGAGACCGCGCTCGGCCCGGGGCGGCTCACCGGCGAGCTGGCCCGCACCACCTTCCAGCTGCGCTCCTTCGCCGAGGTGGTGGACGAGGGCGCCTTCCTCGACATCGCCGTCGACCACGCCGACCCCGCCGCCAAGCCGGCGCCCCGCCCCGACCTGCGGCGCTACAAGGTGCCGCTCGGTGTCGTGGCCGTCTACGCGGCCAGCAACTTCCCGCTGGCGTTCTCCGTGCCCGGCGGCGACACCGCGAGCGCGCTCGCGGCGGGCTGCCCGGTCGTCGTCAAGGCGCACCCGGACCACCCCGGCACCTCCGAGCTGTGCGTGGCCCTGCTGCGCCGCGCCGCCGCCCGGGCCGGTCTGCCGGAGGGCGTCATCGGCCTGGTGCACGGCTTCGAGGCGGGCGTCGAGCTCGTCAAGCACCCGCTGGTCGCCGCGGCGGGGTTCACCGGTTCGGTGCGCGGCGGGCGCGCGCTCTTCGACGCGGCGGCGGCCCGCCCCCGGCCCATCCCGTTCCACGGCGAGCTGGGCAGCCTCAACCCGGTGGTGGTCACCGAGGCCGCCGCCGCCGAGCGGGGCGAGCAGATCGGCGTCGGACTCGCGGGCGCGATCACGCTGGGCGTCGGCCAGTTCTGCGTGAAGCCCGGCCTGGTCCTCGCCCCGGCGAGCGCGGCCGGCGACCGGCTGGTGAAGGCCCTCACCGAAGCCGTCAGCGACACCGACCAGGGGGTCCTGCTGGACTCCCGGATGCGCGACGCCTTCGTCGCGGGCGTCGCCGAGCGGGCCGCGCTGCCCGGCGTCGAGACCCCGGTCACCGCCGGCTCGGGCGGCCAGCACACGGTGAGCGCCGGATTCCTCACCGTCCCCGCCGCGGCCCTCGCCGCCGGCGGGGACCACGAACTGCTGCTGGACGAGTGCTTCGGCCCGGTCACCGTCGTCGCCCGCTACGAGGACGAGACGCAGATCGGCGCGGTCCTCGCCGCGCTGCCCGGCAACCTCACCGCGACCGTCCAGCTCAGCGCCGAGGAGTGCGCCGGCCAGGACGGCCGGGGCGCCCGGCTGCTCGCGGAGCTGACCCCGCTGGCCGGACGGCTGCTGGTGAACGGCTGGCCGACCGGCGTCGCCGTCGCCCCCGCCCAGCACCACGGCGGCCCGTACCCGGCCTCCACCTCCACCTCGACCTCGGTCGGCGCGACGGCCATCGAGCGCTGGCTGCGCCCGGTCGCGTACCAGGACACGCCGCCCGCCCTGCTGCCGCCCGAGCTGCGCGACGACAACCCGCAGCGGCTGCCGCGCCGGGTGAACGGCCGCCGGGCCGGGTGACGTGACGCCGTGCCGGGCCCCGGAGTCCGGAGCTCCCCCGGCGTCGGGTCGAGGCGGACCGACGCCGGGGGTCGGCTGCGCCGCCGCGTGCTGAGTACCCTCCTGCGTAAGGGAGACGAGGTCTCCGATTGCCGGCGGGGGAGAACCGATGGCCGTGCGCAACGTCCACGAACGCCTGCCGTCCGCGCGGAGCGACCAGGCCGGATCGATCCGCATCGTGATCCGCGCCGCGACGCCCGCCGACCTCGACGCCGTCGCCGACCTGCACAGCCGCACGCGCACCAGCTACTACCGGGGGCGGCTGCCGGACGCCCTGCTCGACGACCCGGCCGAGCGGGCCCGCTGCCACGCGGCCTGGGAGCACGCCCTCGCGCGGCCGGACGGCGGCGTGCTCTGCGCGGTCCGGGACGGCGCGGTCGCCGCGGTCGCGTCCTTCCGTACGCCGCGGGGGGCGGCGCGGACTGCGGCGGCACCCGCCAGGGCCGCGGCGACGGTTCCGCGGGACGTCACGCTCCACCAGTTCCACGTGGACCCCGAGCACTGGCGGAGCGGCATCGGCAGCGGCCTGCACGACGCGTGCGTCACCGCCTGGCAGACGGCCTCCCGGAGCACCGCCCACCTGGAGGTCTTCTGGCACAACCAGCGGGCCCGCGCCTTCTACGCCCGGCACGGCTGGCAGCCCGACGCCGCGCACCGTCCGGCCCCCGACGACACACACCTGCGGCTGACCCTCGCGGTGCCGTTGGCCTGCGGGAATGCGCTGTCCGCAGCTCCTGTTGTGCCCAGCGTGGAGGAGACCCCCGCACACCGAGCCAACTGAGGAGCGAGAAGGTCATGCGCGTCGAGATCTGGAGCGATATCGCCTGCCCGTGGTGCTACATCGGCAAGGCCCGCTTCGAGGAGGGGCTCGCGGCCTTCGGGCACCGCGACGAGGTCGAGGTCGTGCACCGCTCCTATGAGCTGGACCCCAAGAGCGCGAAGGGCGAGCGCACTCCCGTCCTCGACATGCTGGCGAGCAAGTACGGCGTGCCGCGCGAGCAGGCCGAGGCCATGGAGGCGCGGGTCGCCGAGAACGCGCAGGCGTCCGGGCTCGGCTACCGCTCGGACCGGGAGCACGGCAACACCTTCGACATCCACCGGCTGCTGCACCTCGCCAAGGCACGAGGCCGCCACGACGAGCTGCTGAGCCTGGTCTTCCGCGCCAACTTCGCCGAGGAGCGGTCCGTCTTCGAGGCGGACACGCTCGTGCGACTGGCGGCCGAGGCGGGACTCGACGCCGAGGAGGCCCGCCGCACGCTCGCGGACGAGAGCGCCTACGCCGAGGCCGTACGGGCCGATGAGCGCGAGGCCGCCGAGCTGGGCGCGACCGGGGTGCCGTTCTTCGTCCTGGACCGCCGGCTCGGGGTCTCCGGCGGGCAGCCCGCCGAGGTATTCACCCAGGCGCTGGAAAAGGCGTGGCAGGGCCGGTCCGCCGAGGCGTCGGCGAGCGCGCAGGTCAGCGGCCAAGCATAAGGAATGCTTGGAGATACCCGTCAATTATGTGCAATGGACGGGGAGATGGCGGCGGTTCATAGTGGGGGCATGGATAGCCTCGGAGGCGCTGAATTCGCGCCGCAGACGACGTACCTGAACACCGCGTCCGAGGGCCTGGCCCCTGCGCGGGCCATGGCCGCCCTACGGGCCGGACTCGACAACGCGGCCCTGGGGCGGCCGTCGGACGACGGCGGGGGCCGGGCGGTGGAGGCGGTCCGCGCCACCTTCGCGCGGCTCGCCGGGGTCAGCGAGCAGCGGGTGGCCCTCGGCGGCTCGGTCGCCCTGCACGTCGGTCTGATCGCCGCCGCGCTGCCGGCCGGATCCGAGGTCCTGGTGGCCGACGGCGACTTCAGTTCGCTGGTCAACCCCTTCGCGATGCGCGCCGACCTCAAGCTGCGCAGCGTCCCGCTCGATGAGCTGGCCGAGGCGGTGCGGCCGGGTACCGCGATGGTCGCCGTCAGCAGCGTCCAGTCCGCGGACGGCCGGGTCGCCGACCTCGCCGCGATCCGCGCGGCGGCCCGCGCGCACGGGGCCCGTACGCTCGTCGACGCGACCCAGTCGGCGGGCTGGCTGCCGCTGAACGCCGACGACTTCGACTACACCGTGGTGGGCGCCTTCAAGTGGCTGCTGTGCCCGCGCGGCATCTCGTTCCTGGTCGTCCCCCGTGACAGCTCGGAGCTGACCCCGATCTTCGCGGGCTGGGTGGCGGGCGAGGACCCGTGGGAGAGCTGCTACGGCCCCGTCGAACACCTCGCGCGCTCCGCCCGGCGCTTCGACCAGAGCCACGCCCCGATGGGCTACCTCGCCGCCGAGCCCACGCTCGCGCTGATCGAGGAGCTCGGCCCGGAGACGATCGGTGCGCACGACATGGGGCTGGCCGCGCGCTTCCGCACCGGGCTCGCGGCGCTCGGGCGCGAGCCGGTGCCGGGCGAATCGGCGATCGTCGCGGTGCCCGGCCTGGGCCACGCCGAGGACCGGCTGACGCGGGCGGGCGTGCGGGTCTCGGTGCGCGCCGGGAATCTGCGCGCGGCCGTCCACCTCTACAACACGTCGGCCGACGTGGACCGCATCCTGGAGGTGCTGGCCGAGTAGGCGGTGCCGGCCGAACGGTGCGCACGCCCGGCGCGCCACCCGTACGCCCGGCGCGCGGGCGAGCCCGCGCGCCGTCCTCACACCTCGCCGCGCGCCATCCGGATCAGCCGGTCCAGCACCTGGCCGCCGCTCACCCGCAGCCCGTCGTGCTCCCACTCGTCGGTCACCCAGGTGCGCAGCCCGCGCACGGTGCGGGCGGTCGCCAGCGAGTCGGCCGTGTCGACGTACATGTCGTCGTGGTAGACGGCGGCCACCACCGGCACCTCGTTGGAGGCCAGCCGGGCCGGGTCGTACAGGTCCGGCCAGTCCTTGCGCTCGGCCAGGATCTCGGCGGCCTCCCGCAGCGGGCGCAGCGCGGGGTCCGTCTCGAACATCCACGGGTAGATCATCTCGCCGGTGAAGTGCACCGGCGCGCCGTCCGCCAGCGACCGGTCCACGTCGAAGCCGGGGAACTCCGGGCGCACCCGCTGGGCCGCCCAGCGGGTGCCCTCAGGGCTCACCGACCGCTGTCCGTAGATCGATTCGTGCAGCAGCGCGAAGAGCGGCCCGCTGTCGAAGGACAGCTCGGCGCGCACGCCCGCGAGGAAACCGTCGGACAGCTCGGGGCCGGCCGCGCCGGTCACCCAGGCGTCCTCCAGCAGATAGTGCAGGGTGTGCGAGCCGGTGCCCGCGCCCAGCATCAGGCCGAGCGCCTGGAACGCCTCGGCGCTGAGCACACCGCCGTCCGGTAGCTCCACGCGCTTCTCGCGCAGGTGGCCGGCGATCCGCCGGGCCGCCTCGACGTCCTGCGGATAGCGCGCGTAGTGGCCGTCGTTCTTGCGCGCGACCCTCGGGTACGCCGCCCGGTAGACGTCCTCGGGCCCGGTGCGCAGCCCCGCGAGGCCGCCGGTGACGAAGGCTTCCTTGATCGCCTCGGGGAAGCGCGAGAGGTACGTCAGGACGCAGAATCCGCCGAAGCTCTGCCCGAGCAGGCTCCACCGGCCGTCCCCGTTGCGGTCCCCGCCCCGGCCCAGCAGCTTGCGGCCGATCAGATGGCGGCGGAACACCTCGGCGTCCCGCACGATCGCGTCGGAGCGGAAGTGCGAGAGGTAGTCGGCCTGCGCCTGCGGGGTGCCGCGCAGCGCCAGGGTCTGCCGGTTCGCGGGGGTGGAGCGGCCGGTGCCGCGCTGGTCCAGCAGCAGCACCCGGTAGTCGTCCAGGGCCCGTACCAGCCAGCTGTCCCGGCCGAGCGGCCTCGGCGACCTGCCGCCGGGCCCGCCCTGGAGGAACAGCAGCCAGGGCAGCTTGTCGGCCTCGCGGCCCGCGGCGACGGCTTCTCGCGCGTACACCGAGATCTGCTCGCCGGCCGGGTCGTCGTGGTCCAGCGGGACCTGGATGACATGGTCGCTCAGCACGACGCCGGGCTGCCGCAGGACGGGCATGTGACTCCTCAGACTGGCCGGACGGGACAGGACGGTCCGGACGGACCCCCGGCCGCCCGAGCGGATCGGGCGGCCGGCGCGCTGTCCCGCGATCAGCGACGCCCGCAGCGGGGCGCCGGGTGCTACTTGACCGGGGTGAAGGGCGCTCGCGCGCCGATGTACTCCGGCCGGGGCAGCGGTGCGGCGAAGGGATCCACCGCGGCGTTCTCCATGCTGTTGAAGACGATGAAGACGTTGCTGCGCGGATACGGGGTGATGTTGTCGCCCGAGCCGTGCATGCAGTTGCAGTCGAACCAGGTCGCCGAGCCGGCCGCGCCCGTGAAGAGCTTGATGCCGTGCCGCTCCGACATATCGGTGAGCGCCTGGTCGGACGGGATGCCCGCGCCCTGCATCTGGAGCGAGTGTTTGTAGTTGTCCCGCGGGGTCGAGCCCGCGCAGCCGAGGAACGTCCGGTGCGAGCCCGGCATGATCATCAAGCCGCCGTTGGTCGCGTAGTTCTCGGTCAGCGCGATCGAGACGGACACGGTCCGCATGTTCGGCAGGCCGTCCTCGGCGTGCCAGGTCTCGAAGTCCGAGTGCCAGTAGAACCCGGAGGCCCCGAAGCCCGGCTTGACGTTGATCCGGCTCTGGTGGACGTAGACGTCCGAGCCGAGGATCTGCCGGGCGCGGTTCACCACCCGCGGGTCGCGTACGAGCTGCGCGAACACCTCGCTGATCCGGTGCACCTCGAAGACCGACCGGATGTCCTGCGTCTTCGGTTCGACGATGGAGCGCTCGTCGGCCCGGATCGCGGGGTCGGCGGTCAGCCGCTCCAGCTCGGCGCGGTAGCTCGTCACCTCGTCCGGAGTGATCAACTGGTCCACCGTCAGGAAGCCGTCCCGATCGAAGCCGCTCAGATCAGCGGGCCGGATCGGTCCGGCGGCACCCGGGTCGGACCACACCACCGGGTCCTGCCGCGGGGTGGTCACCTCGGTCGCGCCTCGCGTCGGGTACAGGTCAGCTGTTCGCTCGGGTGCGGTGGTCATGCTGCTGCTCCTTCTCCTCTCGTACGTCCCTGCTCTTTCTCGCTCCCCCAAAAGGGGGTTTTAGCTGTCCGCGGGCTCGGTGAGCAGCGGGTACACGCCGTTCTCGTCGTGGTCCTCGCGGCCGGTGACCGGCGGGTTGAAGACGCAGACGCAACGGAAGTCGGTCTTGGGGCGCATCGTGTGGCGCTCGTGCCCGTCCAGGAGGTACATGGTGCCGGGGCTGATCCAGTGCTTCTCGCCGGTCTCGTCGTTCGTGAGCTCGGCTTCGCCTTCTACGCAGAGTACGGCTTCGATGTGATTCGCGTACCACATCGATGTCTGCGTTCCCGCGTAGAGCGTGGTCTCGTGCAGCGAGAAACCGACACGCTCCTTGGCGAGCACGATGCGCTTACTGCGCCAGGTGCCGCTCTCGGCGGTCACGTCGCGGTCAGTGCCCTCGATGTCTTGGAAGGATCGGACGATCACGGTGGGTTGCTGCCCTTCTGTCGGTGACTTGTGGTGCCTGCCGGGACGGGCGGGCGGCCGGTCGCCCGGCCACCCGCCCGTCCCGGTCAGTCATGCGGTCATGCGGTCTCGCGGACGGCGCGGGCCAGCGTGCGCAGGCCCTCGTCGAGCTCGTCGGCGGTGATGGTCAGCGCCGGCAGCATCTTGACGACCTCGCCCGACGGGCCCGACGTCTCGATGAGCAGTCCGAGCTCGAAGGCGCGGGCGCACACCGCGGAGGCGCGGGTCTTGTCGGTGAACTGCAGACCCCAGACCAGACCGCGGCCGCGGTACTGGGCGCCCGAGGTCGGGTGCTCCTCGCAGATGGCGCGCAGCGTGGTCTCGACCTGCTCGCCGCGGGAGAGCGTCTGCTTCTCCATCTGGCCGTCGGCCCAGTAGGTGTCGAGCGCGGCGGTCGCGGTGACGAAGGAGGGGTTGTTGCCGCGGAAGGTGCCGTTGTGCTCGCCCGGCTCCCAGATGTCCAGCTCCGGGCTGAAGAGGGTGAGCGCCATCGGCAGGCCGTAGCCGCCGATCGACTTGGACAGCGTCACGATGTCCGGCGTGATGCCCGCCTCCTCGAAGGAGAAGAAGGCGCCGGTGCGGCCGCAGCCCATCTGGATGTCGTCGACGATCAGCAGCATGTCGCGCCGCTTGCACAGCTCCGACAGCGCGCGCAGCCACTCGGCCCTGGCGACGTTGACGCCGCCCTCGCCCTGCACCGTCTCGACGATCACGGCGGCGGGCTGGTTGAGGCCCGAACCCTGGTCCTCCAGCAGTCGCTCGAACCACAGGAAGTCGGGGTACGCGCCGTCGAGGTAGTTGTCGAACGGCATCGGGGTGCCGTGCACCAGCGGTATGCCGGCGCCGGCCCGCTTGAACGCGTTGCCGGTGACGGCGAGCGAGCCCAGCGACATGCCGTGGAAGGCGTTGGTGAACGAGACGATCGACTCGCGGCCCTTGACCTTGCGGGCCAGTTTGAGGGCCGACTCGACGGCGTTGGTCCCCGTCGGGCCGGGGAACATCACCTTGTAGTCGAGGTCACGCGGGCGGAGCACGACGTTCTGGAAGGTCTCCAGGAAGGCGCGCTTGGCCACGGTGGACATGTCGAGCCCGTGGGTGATGCCGTCGCGCTCCAGGTAGTCGATCAGAGCGCGCTTGAGCACCGGGTTGTTGTGCCCGTAGTTGAGGGCGCCGGCGCCGGCGAAGAAGTCGAGGTACGAGTGTCCGTCCTCGTCGAAGAGGCGGCTGCCCTGCGCGCGGTCGAAGACAGCAGGCCAACCGCGGCAGTAGCTGCGCACCTCCGACTCCAGGGTCTCGAAGACGCTCAGGGCGGGAGGGGTGATGGTCACAGCATTCTCCTGGGAGATGAGTGGCGTGAAACGGGATGAAGTGTGGGGTTCGGTCGACGCTGCCGCAAAGGCGGCTTGAGCGGTCAGGACCGTGGAGCGGGGTCCGTGAGCGGACCGATGCGGTAGAGCACCTCTGGCTCATGGCCGCCGTCGGGGAACAGGCCGGCGTCGAAGAGCACTTCCTTTTCGACCGTCGCGCCATGCCGCTCGGCGTACGACGTGAACAGTCGGTTGGAAGCGGTGTTGTCGGGCGAGATCGTGGTTTCGATCCGCTCGATGCCCGGCTCTTCGGTGGCCCGGGCGGTCAGCCCGTCGAGCAGCGCGGCGGCCAGTCCTCGGCCGCGTTGCGCGTGGTCGACGGCGACCTGCCAGACGACGAGGGTCTGTGGATGGTCCGGACGGATGTAGCCGGTGATGAAACCGACCGGGTCACCGTCGTCGCCGCGTGCGACCACGGAGGTGGCAGCGAAGTCGCGGCACCACAGCAAGTAGCTGTACGAGGAGTTGAGGTCGAGTGTCTTCGAGTCGCGGGCGATGCGCCAGATCGCGGCTCCGTCCTCTACCCGCGGAGTGTCGAGCTTCAGCCCCTCTGGCATTTCCCGGAATTGGGTACGGGCACGTGCATGGTCTGCTTGTGCGGCGGTCATGGGAATTGAATTTACCGAGGGAAAATCAAAATTGCATCGGGGGAAGGGGTTACGCTGGAGGGGGTCAGTGTGGTATCGCGCGGGGACGCACTGGCGCGCGGAATCCCGGCTGAATGTGCCGGTTTCTAGCGGAATTAAGGCTCAAAACGGACAGACTGTGGAGTGTGTCACATGTGCGTAACGAACCGGAGATCTGTCGGAATTGTGGCACTTGGCCCTGGCGAAATCTTGGCGTTTGAGGTCGAAAAAAGCGGGAAGAAGAATACGGGAAGCTGCACTGAATTACCGCCTCCCGTTTAACGGAGAATTCAGCTCCGCAGGCGAACTACGGGACGGAACTGGGCAGTCCGAAAAGCCTTGGGGCATCAGCGGTCGAGGGCTTCGGCCCAGGCGCCGGACGCGGCGTCGTCGGCGGCCTCCCGGTCCGCTCCCCGGCCGGACTCCCGCAGGGCCCCGCCCAGTGCCGCCAGGCAGCCGCGTACGACGTCCAGGCTCGCGGCCGGCCCGTAGTGGTTGATCCGGACCATCTCCTTGGCCAGCGCCCCGCCGCCCGCGATCAGCGGCAGCGAGGGATCGGCGGCCAGCGCCCGCCCGACCAGCCCGGAGGCGTCCGTGTCCGCCGGGACACGCAGCGTGGTCGCCACCGGCGCCGCGTCCCCGGCCTCCCGGACGTACGGGGCCAGCCCGCCGCCCAGCGCGAGCGCGCCCGCCCTGGCCGCGGCTGCCGCCGCCCGGTGGCGGCCGGCCACGACCTCCGCGCCGTCCGCCTCGATCCGCTCCAGGCACGCCTCCAGCGCCAGCATCTCCAGCTGCGCGGGCGCGTGCGGCAGGGCGGTGCGGCCGGCGTCGATCCAGCGCTCCTTCCAGTCCAGCAGCGATTGCTA
>NZ_JAYMZR010000100.1:0-25619 GCF_035828615.1 Streptomyces sp. H27-D2
GCGGAGAGGGGGGAGGGGGCGGGACACCGCCGCGCCTGAACGTACGCGGCGCAGCGTGTCGAGCAGCACGGCCAGCGCGATGACCACGCCGATCACGACCTGCTGCCAGAACGCGGACACGGACAGCAGGTTGAGCCCGTTGCGGAGCACCGCGAGGATCAGCGCGCCGATGAAGGTGCCGGACGCCTTGCCGACGCCGCCCGACAGACTCGCGCCGCCGATGACCACCGCGGCGATCGCGTCGAGCTCGTAGCCCATCGCGGCCTGCGGCTGGGCCGAGACCAGCCGGGAGGCGAGCACGATGCCCGCGACCGCGGCGAAGCCGCCGGAGAGCGCGTAGATCGCGACCTTCTGCCGCTTGACCCGCAGCCCGGACAGCCGCGCGGCCTCCTCGTTGCCGCCGATCGCGTACATCGACCGGCCGAGGTAGGTACGGGCCAGGATTCCGGCGGTGATCAGGCCCATCACGACCATCACGATCACCGGCACCGGCAGCCAGCCGCCGAGCGTGTCGCCGAGCGAGGAGACCGAGTCGGGGAACTCGATGGGGCTGCCCTGGGAGATGACCAGCGACAGGCCGCGGCCGATCGAGAGCATCGCCAGGGTGGCGATGAACGGCGGCAGCTTGCCGTACGAGATCAGCGCGCCGTTGACGAGGCCGCAGGCCAGGCCGGTGCCGACGGACAGCACGACCGCGAGCCAGACCGGGAGCCCCTCGGAGGTCGCGGTCCAGGCGAGCACGGTGGCGGACAGCGCCGCCACCGAGCCGACCGAGAGGTCGATGCCCGCGGAGACGATGACGAAGGTGACGCCGAAGGCCAGGATCGCGGTCACGGCCGCCTGGACGCCGACGTTGAGCAGGTTCTGGCTGGTCAGGAAGTCACCGGACATCAGCGACATCGCGACGACCAGGACCACCAGGGCGCTGAGCGCGCCGTTGTCCAGCAGTACGCGGCGCAGCCCGGCGCCGGCGGCCGTCCCTGGCCTCTTGCCCGGGCCGGTGGTGCTGCTCTTGAGGGTGTCAGTGGCCACGGGAGCCCTCCACAGATTTCATGCCAGGGGTGTCGGCGTCAGGGGACTTGGGGTTCGGGGACTTGGGCTTCTCGGGCTCGGGGTTCTCGGACTCTGGGTTCTCGGGACCGGTCGAACGGGAACCGGACCCGACCGGATCGGCTGTGTCGGTGGTCTTCACGGCCAGGGCCATCACCGCGTCCTGCGTGGCCCGCTCGGCGGACAGTTCGCCGGCGATCCGGCCCTGTGCCATCACCAGCACGCGGTCGCTCATGCCCAGCACCTCGGGGAGGTCGCTGGAGATCATCAGCACCGCGTGCCCGGAGGCCGTCAGTGCGTTGACGAGCTGGTAGATCTCGACCTTGGCGCCCACGTCGATGCCGCGGGTCGGCTCGTCGAGGATCAGCACCTTGGTTTCGGCGAGCAGCCACTTGCCGATGACGACCTTTTGCTGATTGCCGCCGGACAGCGTGCGTACGTGCTGCCCCAGCCCGGCCATCCGGACCCCGAGTCGCTCGGAGATCCGTACGGCGTCGCGGCGCTGCCCGGCCAGGTCGACCAGGCCCGCGCGGGTCGCGCGGCGCAGCGTGACCAGCCCGAGGTTCTCCTGCACGGTCGCGTCGAGAAGCAGTCCCTGGCCCTTGCGGTCCTCGGGTACCAGGCCGATCCCGGCGCGCAGCGCCGCGCTCACGTCGTGCCGCGGCAGCCGCGCGCCGAGCACCTCGACGCTGCCGGAGTCGTACGGGTCGGCGCCGAACACGGCCCGCGCGACCTCGGTGCGCCCGGCCCCGACGAGCCCGGCCAGACCGACCACCTCGCCGGCCCGCACCTCGAAGCCGATGTCCGCGAAGTGGCCCTTGCGGGTGAGCCCTTCGACCTTGAGCAGCGGAGCGCCCGCCTCGGGGCGCTCGCGCGGGTACTGCTGCTCGATGCTGCGGCCGACCATCAGCCGTACGAGTTCGTCCTCGCCGGTGGTGGCCGGCACCTGGGTGACGCTGCGGCCGTCGCGCAGCACCGTCACGCGGTCGCCGAGGGCCGCGATCTCTTCGAGGTGGTGGGTGATGAAGACGATTCCGACGCCGTCCGCCCGCAGCCGGCGCGCGATGCCGAAGAGCTTGTCGACCTCTTCGCTGGTGAGCACCGCGGTCGGCTCGTCCATGATCAGGACGCGCGCGTTCAGGCTGAGCGCCTTGGCGATCTCGACCATCTGGAGCCGCGCGATGCCCAGTTCGCGCACCAGGGTCTGCGGGGAGACGCGCACCCCGACCCGGGCCAGCAGTCCGGCGGCGTCGGCGTTCATCCGCTTGCGGTCGATGAGGCCGAACCGGCGCGGCTGGCGGCCGAGGAAGATGTTCTCCGCGACGGTGAGGTCGGGTACCAGGTTGAATTCCTGGTGGATGGTCGCGATGCCGAGCCGCTCCGCGTCCTGCGCGCCGTGGATCCGCACCTCGACGCCGTCGACCAGAATCCGGCCCGCGTCGGGGCGGTTGGCGCCGGAGAGCATCTTGATGAGCGTGCTCTTGCCCGCGCCGTTCTCACCCAACAGGACATGCACCTCACCGCTGCGCAGATCGAAGTCGACGCTGTCGAGCGCGACGACACCGGGGAAGACCTTGCGGACGCCTTCCATGCGGAGCAGTTCCACGGAGGCGGGGGCGGCGTCTGAGGCGGGGGCCGCGTCCGCCGGGGCCGCTTCCGACGGAGACGACGGGGGTGCGGGGGGCTTGGCCAGGTTCGGCTTGCGAGCCTCGCTCGCGCCCCCCGGCGCATCCGGTGTGCCGTGCGCATCCGGCGTGCCGGATGCGCCCGGCGTGTTCGGCGTGTTCGGCGTACTCAAGGATTACTCCCTTCGGGCTCGCCGCAGGAGCGGCGCACTACGAGGCGGGCGGACAGGGCGACGGACGCGGCCGTGCGGCCCTCGACGCGGTCGATCAGCGCCCGTACGGCGACCCGGCCGAGCTCGCCGGTGGGCTGGGCGATGGCGGTGATCGGCGGATCGGTGTGGACGAACCAGGGGACGTCGTCGAACGCGGCGAGCGCAACGTCGTCGGGCACCCGCAGGCCGCGGGCTCTGATCTCGTCCATCGCGCCGAGTGCCATCAGGTTGTCGGCGGCGAAGACGACTTCGGGCGGCTGCGCGAGGTCGAGGAAGCGGGCGGTGGCCCGGCGTCCGCTGTCGGCCTGGAAGTCGCCCTGGCCGATGTACTTGGCGGGCAGTGGCAGACCGTGCTCGCGCAGCGCGTCGCGGAAGGCGTCGACGCGCTCGCTGCCGGTGGTGGTCGCCGCGGGCCCGGCGATGATCGCGAGCCTGCGGTGGCCGAGCGCGTACAGATGGGCGACCAGGTCGCGGACCGCGTCCCGGCCGTCCGTGCGGACCACGGGCACGTCCACGCCCGGAATCCAGCGGTCCACGAAGACCATCGGAGTGCCGGAGCGGGCCGCGTCCAGCATCAGCGGGGAGGCGCCGTCGGTGGGGCTGACCAGCACGCCGTCGATGCGCCGGTCCAGCAGCGTGCGGACATGGTGGTCCTGGAGGTCGGGCTGCTCGTCGGCGTTGCCGATGATCACGCTGTAGCCCAGCGCCCGCGCCTCGTCCTCGACGGAGCGGGCCAGCTCGGTGAAGAAGGGGTTGAGCACGTCGCTGATGACCAGCCCCAGCGTCCGGGTCTGGTGGGTGCGCAGCGAGCGGGCCACCGCGTTGGGCCGGTAGCCGAGCTCGGCTACAGCCACCAGCACCCGCGACCTGGTGTCCGCCCGTACGGCCGGGTGCTCATTGAGCACCCGCGAGACCGTCGCGGCGGAGACTCCCGCCCGTACGGCCACATCCTTGATGCCCACCGTCGTCACCACCCGTCGTCACCACACCCTTGTGGAATCGATTACAGGGATGATTGGAATCGATTACATCCGTGAGGGCAAGACCCTGATGCTGGATCGTGACCGTGTCACCGACTGTCGCCTTTCCGGAACCTGTCCGGCTGAGCGGGACCGTCACCCGCCGAGTCCCCGCCCAGCCCTCGCCTCGTCCCCGCCCTCGTTCTCACCCGCTCGTCGCCGCACTGTCGGTCCCCGGCGGTACCGTCGTCCCCAGAGGTCGCGAGGCCGCGCGGGCGTGGGATCAGCGGGAGATCCCGGGCCGTCGCCGGTGGAATCCAGGAGAGAGGCCGTGGCGTGGGAGCTGGACAACAGGCCGTCAAGGGCGAGTTCAGGCTCGCTGTGCTGGAAGGCGTCCTGGAGCGGATCACTTACGCCAACGAGGACAACGGCTACACGGTCGCCAAGGTCGACACCGGTCGCGGCGCCGGCGATCTGCTGACCGTGGTCGGCGCGCTGCTCGGCGCGCAGCCGGGGGAGTCGCTGCGCATGGAGGGCAGTTGGGGCTCGCACGCCCAGTACGGCAAGCAGTTCACCGTCGAGAACTACACCACCCTGCTGCCCGCCACCATCCAGGGAATCCGCCGCTACCTCGGCTCCGGCCTGATCAAGGGCATCGGGCCGAGGATCGCCGACCGGATCGTCGAACACTTCGGGATCGACACCCTCGACGTCATCGAGACCGCGCCCGAACGGCTGGTCGAAGTGCCCGGACTCGGCCCCAAGCGGACCAAGATGATCGGCGCTGCCTGGGAGGAGCAGAAGGCCATCAAGGAAGTGATGGTCTTCCTCCAGGGCGTCGGCGTGTCCACCTCCATCGCCGTCCGCATCTACAAGAAGTACGGCGACGCCTCGATCTCGGTCGTCCGGAACCAGCCCTACCGGCTGGCCGCCGACGTCTGGGGCATCGGCTTCCTCACCGCCGACCGGATCGCGCAGGCCGTCGGCATCCCGCACGACAGCCCCGAGCGGGTCAAGGCCGGTCTCCAGTACGCCCTTTCGCAGTCCACCGACAACGGCCACTGCTACCTCCCCGAGGAGCAGCTGATCTCCGACTCGGTCAAATTGCTCCAGGTGGACGTCGGGCTGGTCATCGACTGCCTGGGCGAACTCGCGGGCGAGGACGAGGGCGTGGTGCGCGAGAGCGTCCCGGACGGCGAGGACGGCGCGCCCGTCACCGCCGTCTACCTGGTGCCCTTCCATCGCGCCGAGATCTCGCTCTCCGCCCAGCTGTTGCGGCTGCTGCGCACCCCCGAGGACCGGCTCTCGGTCTTCCAGGGCGTCGCCTGGGACAAGGCCCTCGCCTGGATCGCGGACCGTACGGGCGCGGAGCTGGCCCCCGAGCAGGAGCAGGCGGTGCGGCTCGCGCTGTCCGAGAAGGTCGCGGTGCTGACCGGCGGCCCCGGCTGCGGCAAATCGTTCACCGTCCGGTCCGTGGTCGAGCTGGCGAAGGCGAAGAAGGCCAAGGTGCTGCTGGCCGCGCCCACCGGCCGGGCGGCCAAACGGCTCTCCGAGCTGACCGGGGCCGAGGCGTCCACCGTGCACCGGCTGCTGGAGCTCAAACCGGGCGGCGACGCGGCGTACGACAAGGACCGGCCGCTCGACGCCGACCTGGTGGTGGTGGACGAGGCGTCGATGCTGGATCTGCTGCTCGCCAACAAGCTGGTCAAGGCGGTCGCGCCGGGCGCCCATCTGCTGCTCGTCGGGGATGTCGACCAGCTCCCCTCGGTCGGCGCGGGCGAGGTGCTGCGGGACCTGCTCGCGCCCGCGAGCCCGATACCGGCGGTGCGGCTGACCCGGATCTTCCGGCAGGCCCAGCGCTCCGGCGTGGTCACCAACGCGCACCGCATCAACTCCGGCGTGCCGCCCATCACTCAGGGGCTGCCCGACTTCTTCCTCTTCCCCGAGGAGGACACCGAGGAGACCGGCCGGCTCACCGTCGACGTGGTGGCCCGTCGCATCCCGGCCAAGTTCGGCCTCGACCCGCGCCGGGACATCCAGGTGCTCGCCCCGATGCACCGCGGCCCGGCCGGCGCGGGCGCGCTCAACGGGCTGCTCCAGCAGGCCGTCACCCCGGCCCGCCCCGACCTGCCGGAAAAGCGCTTCGGCGGCCGGATCTTCCGGGTCGGCGACAAGGTCACCCAGATCCGCAACAACTACGAGAAAGGGCTGAACGGCGTCTTCAACGGCACGGTCGGCGTCGTCACCGGTCTCAACACCGAGGAGCAGCGGCTCACCGTGCTGACGGACGAGGACGAGGAGGTTCCTTACGACTTCGACGAGTTGGACGAGCTGGCCCACGCCTACGCCGTCACCATCCACCGCTCGCAGGGCAGCGAGTACCCGGCGGTGGTGATCCCGGTCACGACCGGGGCCTGGATGATGCTGCAGCGCAATCTGCTCTACACGGCGGTGACCCGCGCCAAACAGCTGGTCGTACTGGTCGGCTCGCGCCGGGCGCTAGGCCAGGCGGTCCGTACGGTCTCGGCCGGCCGGCGCTGTACCGCGCTGGACCACCGGCTGCGCGGAGCGGTGCGCGGCGCGGGCTTCGGCTGAGGCCGCGCCGTGGGGTTGGCTAATCCGGGCGAAGGGGAGCAAGATAAGTCGCTTGACGGCACTCCGTGCCATCCATGGGCCTTGTGGCCGACCCCGAGTGCACGGTCCGGTGCCAATGGGGGATGGTAGTAGGAGTCAGGGCACCTCGAACAAGAGGCACAACGTCGGTGAGGGATGACGTGAGCGACAACTCTGTAGTACTGCGTTACGGGGACGGCGAATTCAGCTACCCGGTCGTCGACAGCACTGTCGGCGACAAGGGCTTCGATATCGCGAAGCTGCGTGCCCAGACCGGTCTGGTGACCCTGGACTCCGGTTACGGCAATACCGCGGCATATAAATCCGCCATCACCTATCTCGACGGCGAGCAGGGCATTCTCCGCTATCGCGGGTACCCGATCGAACAGCTCGCAGAGCACGGCACGTTCATCGAGACAGCTTTCCTGCTGATCAACGGAGAACTGCCGACCGTCGACGAGCTCGCCACCTTCCAGGGCGAGGTCACCCAGCACACGCTGCTGCACGAGGACGTCAAACGGTTCTATGACGGTTTCCCGCGTGACGCGCACCCGATGGCGATGCTGTCCTCCGTGGTCAGCGCGCTGTCGACGTTCTACCAGGACAGTCACAACCCGTTCGACGAGAAGCAGCGCCACCTCTCGACGATCCGGCTGCTCGCCAAGCTTCCGACCATCGCGGCGTATGCGTACAAGAAGTCGATCGGTCACCCGGTCGTCTACCCGCGCAACGACCTCGGCTACGTCGAGAACTTCCTGCGCATGACCTTCTCGGTGCCCGCCGCCGAGTATGTGCCGGACCCGGTCGTCGTCGCGGCCCTCGAAAAGCTGCTGATTCTGCACGCGGACCACGAGCAGAACTGCTCGACCTCGACCGTGCGCCTGGTCGGCTCGTCGCAGGCGAACATGTTCGCCTCGATCTCGGCCGGCATCAGCGCCCTGTGGGGCCCGCTGCACGGCGGCGCCAACCAGTCGGTGCTGGAGATGCTGGAGAGCATCAGGCTGGACGGCGGCGATGTCGACGCCTTCATCCAGAAGGTGAAGAACAAGGAAGACGGCGTGAAGCTCATGGGCTTCGGGCACCGCGTCTACAAGAACTTCGACCCTCGCGCCCAGATCATCAAGGCGGCGGCGCACGACGTCCTCTCCGCGCTCGGCAAGGACGACGAGCTGCTGGACATCGCGCTCAAGCTCGAAGAGCACGCGCTGAACGACGACTACTTCGTCTCGCGGAAGCTCTACCCGAACGTGGACTTCTACACGGGTCTGATCTACCGCGCGATGGGCTTCCCGACCGAGATGTTCACCGTGCTCTTCGCGATCGGCCGGCTCCCCGGCTGGATCGCCCAGTGGCACGAGATGATCAAGGAGCCGGGATCGCGCATCGGCCGCCCGCGGCAGATCTACACGGGCGTCGTCGAGCGGGACTTCGTCCCGGCGGAGGAACGCTGACCGCAGGTCACCGCACCACAGCTCACCGCACCACAGCTCAACAAAATAAGAAGCGCCCCGCGATCGATCCCCCCACGGGCCGATCGACGGGGCGCTTCCCTTTCCCCGGTTCGGATTCCCCCCACGGGATCCGGCCGGGCGTTTCGTGTCGGCGCTCTCGCGCCGAGGTGGCGATCCGCCGGGACGCGTACATACGGGAGGGCCGCTCAAGCTCCCCGAGTACGTCGCCCCGGCCAACGCCCCAGCCGGGCCGGTCCCCCAAAGACCTTCCTGGCTGCGGTGCAGACGCCCGCCGGGACGTCCGCACCGCAGTGTTAGACACCCGACCCCCCCAAATGGTTACGTTGGAACCGCTGTGACCTACGTCTCATGCAGATGTGGAGGAAAAGGGCAAGGGCCCCGATATGGAGATCGAGGCCCTGCGGTGTGGGTGTTGTGCACCTTATGTGGATCAGGTGAAGGATCGAAGTCGCAGACTGTTCAGCACAACGAAGACCGAGGAGAAGGCCATCGCGGCCCCCGCGATCATCGGATTGAGCAGCCCGGCGGCGGCGAGCGGCAGCGCCGCCACGTTGTAGCCGAAAGCCCAGAACAGATTTCCCCTGATGATGCCGAGCGTCCTGCGGGAGAGCCGGATGGCGTCGGCCGCCACCCGTGGATCGCCGCGGACGAGCGTCAGATCGCCCGCCTCGATGGCCGCGTCCGTACCGGTGCCCATGGCGAGCCCCAGATCCGCGGTGGCGAGGGCGGCCGCGTCGTTGACGCCGTCTCCGACCATCGCGACCGTACGCCCTTCGCTTTGCAGCCGCAGGACAACGTCCACCTTCTCGTGAGGCAGCACTTCGGCGATCAGCGTCCGCGGCCCGGTGTCGATGCCGACCGTGCGGGCCACCGACTCGGCGACCGCCCGGTTGTCGCCGGTGAGCAGGACCGGGGTCAGTCCCAGCTCGCGCAGCCGGGCCACCGCCTCCGCGCTGGTCTCCTTGACCGCGTCGGCGACCGACAGCACCCCGCGCGCCGCGCCGTCCCACGCCACGACCACCGCCGTACGCCCCTGGGCCTCGGCGGCGGCCTTGGCGGCGGCCAGCCCGGCGGGCAGCGCGATGGCCCGGTCGGCGAGCAGCCGCTCCCGGCCGACGAGCACCGTACGGCCCTCGACCACGCCCCGTACGCCCAGGCCCGCGAGGTTCTCGAAGTCCTCGGCGGCGGGCAGCGGGCCGGTCCGCTCGCTCGCGCCGGACGCGATGGCGCGCGCGAGCGGGTGCTCCGAGGCGTGCTCCAGCGCGCCCGCGAGCCGCAGCAGGTCCCGCTCGGCGACGCCGGGCGCGGTGACGATGTCGTGCAGGGTCATCCGGCCGGTGGTGACGGTTCCGGTCTTGTCGAGGAGCACGGTGTCCACCCGGCGGGTCGACTCCAGCACCTCAGGGCCCTTGATCAGGATGCCCAGTTGGGCGCCGCGCCCTGTGCCGACCATGAGGGCGATCGGGGTCGCGAGCCCCAGTGCGCACGGGCAGGCGATGATCAGGACGGCTACGGCGGCGGTGAAGGCCGCGGTCGCGTCGCCGGTCGTCAGCAGCCAGCCGGCCAGCGTGCCCAGCGCGATCAGCAGCACGACCGGCACGAAGACGCCGGAGACGCGGTCGGCGAGGCGCTGCACCCGGGCCTTGCCGTTCTGCGCCTCCTCCACGAGCCGGGCCATCCGGGACAGCTGGGTGTCCGCGCCGACCCGGGTGGTCTCCACGACCAGCCGGCCGGAGACGTTCATGGTCGCGCCGGTGACGGCGTCGCCGACGGCGACGTCCGCGGGCAGCGATTCGCCGGTCAGCATCGAGGCGTCCACGGCCGAGGCCCCCGCGACGACGGTGCCGTCCGTGGCGATCTTCTCGCCGGGCCGTACGACGAAACGCGTCCCGACCGCGAGCCGCCCCACTGGCACGCGCTCCTCGCGCCCGCCTTCCCGCAGCACCGTCACTTCTTTGGCGCCCAGCTCCATCAGGGCGCGCAGCGCGGCGCCCGCCTTGCGCTTGGAGCGGGCCTCCAGATAGCGGCCGAGCAGGATGAACGCGGTGACTCCGGCGGCGGCCTCCAGGTAGATCGCGGAGGAGCCGTCCGTACGGGAGACCGTGAAGTCGAAGCCGTGCCGCATGCCGGGCATCCCGGCGTCGCCGAAGAACAGCGCCCACAGCGACCAGCCGAAGGCGGCGAGGGTGCCGAGCGAGACCAGCGTGTCCATGGTGGCCGCGCCGTGCCTGGCGTTGGTCCAGGCGGCCCGGTGGAAGGGCAGCGCGCCCCACACCACGACGGGCGCGGCGAGCGTCAGCGAGAGCCACTGCCAGTCGTCGAACTGGAGGGACGGCGCCATCGCCATCAGGATCACCGGCGCGGCGAGCAGGGCCGAGACGGTGAGGCGTTGGCGGAGGGCGGACAGCTCGGGGTCGGCGGGGTGGCTCGGCGGCGGCGTGCCGCTCGGGCTGCCGGTGTCCGTGCTGCCGGCGTCAGTGCTGCCGGTATTAGCGCCGCCGGTGTCCGTGCTGTCAGTGTTCGTGCCGCTTGTTCCGGACGGCCCGGGCTCAGGTTCGGTTTCCGGTTCGGTTTCCGGCTCGGGGGCGGCCGGTGCGGGCGGCTCGGCCGTGTAGCCGGTCTTCCGGACGGTGGCGATCAGGTCCGCGACCCGCACGCCGCCGCCGAAGTCGACCCGCGCTTTCTCGGTGGCGTAATTGACGGTGGCGGTGACGCCCTCCATCCGGTTGAGCTTCTTCTCGACGCGCGCCGCGCACGAGGCGCAGGTCATGCCGCCGATGACGAGTTCGACCCGGGTGCTGTCAGGCTCAGGGGCGGCGGCAGCCGTGGGGGTCGGCTGGGCCGGGGTGGCGGGGGCCGTGCTGGTCATGGCGGGTCTCCTGGGAGGCGGGGAGCGTCCCCGGGCGTGGGGGCACTCCCCGGAGGGTTGAGATCAGACCTGGCCCACGAGCTCGTACCCGGCCTCGTCGACCGCGGCGCGGACCGCTTCGTCGTCCAGCGGGGCCGCGGAGATCACGGTGACCTGGCCGGTCGAGGCCACGGCCTTGACGGAGCTGACGCCGTCGATCGCGGAGACCTCCTGCGAGATCGCGCCTTCGCAGTGGCCGCAGGTCATGCCGGTGACCTGGTACGTCGTGGTGACGCCGGCCGCCTCGGCGGTGGCCGCGGAGTCGGAGCCGCAGGAGTGGTCGGGGGTGCAGCAGGAGCCGGTGGTGGTCTCGGCGGTCATGGACTTCTCCTCTGAGGGCGTGAGTCAGCTGTGTTCCAGGATGCCCCGAAGAACGATCGGCGCGTCCCGGTGAAAGCCACTCTATACCCCTAGGGGGTATGAATCCATTCGAGGGGTGGTGTTTTCCGGCCCGTTTCGCCAACCCCTAGGGGGAGCCCGGCAGTCCCCCCGGTTTCCACGAAAAGACATTGTTTCGCTCCGGGCGACCTGCCAGGTTTGACCGGTAATGAGTTTTACTGGTAGGTGGAACTGCCGACGGGGCGGCGCCGGGGGGCGCGGGAGAAGGTGGCGCGATGGGCGACGTATGGATGTACGCGCTGCTGGCGGTCAGCACACTGCCGCCGCTGGTGCCGAACTCCGCGCTGCTCGTCACGGTGGGCGTGCTCGCCGCCCGGGGCGACCTGGACATCGTGCTGGTGCTGGCGGTCGTCGCGGGCAGCGCCCTGCTCGGCGACCTGCTGATGCGCGGCCTCGGCCGCTGGTTCAGCGACCCGGCCGTCTCCTGGATGAGCCGCAAGCCCAAGCGCCGGGCGCTGATGGAGTGGGTGGCGACCCGCATTCAGCGCTACGGCATCCCGTTCGTGATCGGCGTGCGCTTCCTCCCCGCCGGGCGGATCATCGGCGGCCTGGCGGCCGGCGTCGTCCGCTTCCCGCTGCGGCGTTACGTGCTGGGCGCGACCATCGCCGAGCTGGTGTGGGCGACGTACTCCGTCGGCCTCGGCTATCTCGGCAGTACGGCGGCGGGGGATTCCCGCTTCGCCTTGCTGCTCGGCCTCGGGGTGTCGGTCGTGGTCGCGGTGGTGGGCGGCGTCGTGCAGTGGTTCGTGCGTCGCAGGTCGGGGGGTGGGTCAGTGCTGGTCCGCTCGTCCGAGGTGGGGTCGGGGGCGGGCTCGGGTTCTGGGGTGGAATCGGAGTCGGGGTCCGGGGACGGTGTGGTCGGGGGGCTCTGCTCGTCGCTGGGACGGGACGGTTAGCCGTACGTACGGGCGGTCGTACGTACGAGCGGTCGGTCGGGCGGGCGGTCGTCGTATCCCGTGATCCCTGGAGTCCCCGTCGTCCCTGCTGCCCCCGCCGTCCCCCGTCAGCTCGCCGGTGCTCCGGCCTTGGCGTCGGCCTGGATGCCGGCGTCGATGCCGGCATCGGTCCCGGTCTCGGTCCTGGTCTCGACGAGTGGGGCGAGATACCGGTACACGGCCGCCTTCGTCTCGGCGGCGTACGCGTCGCGCTCGGCCCCCTGGTGGCCGACGACCTGCTCCAGGCCGGCCTTGAACAGCGCGAAGGTCATGGTCGCGACGCGGGTGTGTTCCTCGGCCGAGAGCTGCGGCGCGCGTTGCGCCATCAGTTCGGTGGTGGCGGTCATCATCGCGGCGTGCAGGGCGTCGTGGTCGGCGACGAGCGTGCCGGGGACCTCGGGGCCGTGCATCAGGGCCAGGAAGACCGGGTTGAGGCAGTTGAAGTCGATCAGCGGGTCGAGGACGGTGTCCAGCAGTTCGCGCAGCGGCAGCGTGGGGTCGACCGTGGTGAAGACGGCGCCGTGCGCCTGCCGGAGACGCGTCATGAGCCGGTCGCCGAGCTCGATCGCGAGCGTCTCCTTGTTCGGGAAGAACTGGTAGAGCGTGCCGGGGGAGACCCTGGCCTCGCGGGCGATGGCGTTGGTGCTCGCCGAGGTGTAGCCCACCGCGCCGAAGACACTCGCCGCGGCGTCGAGCAACTGCTCCACGCGGCGCTCGCCGCGGGCCGTCCGGCGACGCGGGTGCTCCGCCCCGGCCGCGGTGCCGCCCGTGGCTCCGCCTGACGTCGCAGCCGCGCCCGACCCCGCTGTACGAGCCGCCGCCCGGTCCGCGGCCGGGCGGCGCGCCCCGTCCTTCGCCTTGTCCGCCGTCACGTGCAATCCCCAGCTTCCCGAACACAGTTGACAAACACGAGTGGTCGCTCGCATTCTATGGAAACGCGAGTGATCGCTCGTGTTTGCCAGTCTAAGGCAATCAGCGATCCGTGCTGCCTTCCGCGGCACGGGTCCAGGTGAAGGGGACACCTCGCGATGACTGCCGTCAAGCATGCGGACGAAGAGCGGATCGGAGGCTGGACCCGTGCGGTCACAGCCCGCCCGCGACTGTCCTTGCTGCTCGCGCTGCTCTTCACCGCGCTGGCTGCCGTAGTGGGCAGCGGGGTCGCCGACCGGATGGGAAGCGGCGGCTGGCAGGCCCCCGCCGCCGAGTCCTCGTACGCCACCGAGGCGCTGGAGAAACACTTCCCGGCCTCCCAGCCCAACCTGATCCTCCTCGTCGACAGCGGCGGCGCGACGGTCGACGATCCGGCGGTCGCCGCCGAAGCCCGTCGGCTCACCGCGAAGCTGGCCGCGGACGCCTCGGTCAGCGGAGTCAGCTCCTACTGGGCGACCAAATCACCGGCGCTGCGCGCGAAGGACAGCGGCGAAGCCATGATCGCCGGGCGGATCGCGGGGGACGAGGCCGCCGCCGGCAAGGCGCTGGAGCGGCTCGCCCCCGACCTGCGGGGGCGGCACGGCCCTGTGACGGTGACGATCGGCGGACCGGTCGCCGTGCAGCACGAACTCCAGACCACCATCCAGGAGGATCTGCTGCGGGCCGAGTTGATCGCGGTGCCCGTCACGCTGCTTCTGCTGGTCATGGTCTTCGGCAGCGCGGTCGCCGCGCTGCTGCCGCTCGCCGTCGGCGTCATCGCGATCCTGGGGACCAACGCGGTGCTGCGTGGCCTCACCGAACTCACCGACGTGTCGGTCTTCGCGCTCAACCTCACCACCGCGCTCGGCCTCGGTCTCGCCATCGACTACGCCCTGTTCATCGTGCGGCGTTTCCGCGAGGAGCTGGCCGCGGGCGCCGCGCCCCGGCCCGCTGTCGCGGCGACGCTGCGCACCGCCGGGCGGACTGTCCTCTTCTCGGCGCTCACCGTCGCCGTCTCGCTCGCCGCGATGCTCGTCTTCCCGCAGTACTTCCTGCGGTCCTTCGCCTACGCCGGCATAGCCGTCGTGCTGCTGGCCGCCGGAGCGGCGCTGATCGTGCTGCCAGCCGCGCTGTTGCTGCTCGGTGACCGGGTCAATGCGTGGGACCTGCGGCGGCTCGTCCGGCGCGGCCGGGTCCCCCGGAGCGAGCCGGGGGCGGGCTGGGCCCGCATTGCCCGGCTGGTGATGCGCCGCGCGCCGCTCTTCGCGATCGCCACCACAGCGGGCCTGATCGTCCTCGGGCTGCCCTTCGCGAGGGTCGAGTTCGGCACGGCCGACGACCGGCAACTGCCGGCCGTCGCCGAGTCCCATGTGGTCCAGCAGCAGCTGCGCGACGGCTTCCCCGGCAACCCCGGCGGCGCGATCCACATCCTCGCCGAGGGCGCGCCGAAGACCGCGGCCCTCGCCGACTACCGCGAGCGCCTCGCGGAACTCCCCGGCGTGCTGCGGGTGGACGGCCCGGTGCGCGCGGGTGCGGGCGGCTCTGCGTACTTCACAGTGCTGCCCCGGGGAGAGGCCGTGGACGCCGTGGGCAGGCAGCTCGTCCACGACATCCGCGCGGAGAGGGCCGCCTTCGACACCTCGGTCACCGGAACCGCCGCCGTGGTGGAGGACACCAAGTCCAGCATCGCCGACCGGCTGCCGTGGGCGCTGGGCATCATCGTGATCGTCACGCTGCTGCTGGTCTTCCTGCTCACCGGCAGCGTTCTGATACCGATCCAGGCGGTGCTGCTCAACGCGCTCAGTCTCACCGCGATGTTCGGCGCCGTGGTGTGGGTCTTCCAGGACGGCCATCTCTCCGGGCCGCTCGACTTCATCGCGACCGGCGACATCGAGACCACCCTGCCGGTGCTGATGTTCTGCGTCGCCTTTGGACTGTCCATGGACTACGGGGTCTTCCTGCTCTCCCGGATCAAGGAGGAGTACGACCGCACGGGCGACCACCGCGGCTCGGTCGTCTTCGGCCTGCGGCGCACCGGAGGGCTGATCACCGCAGCCGCGCTGATCCTCGCCGTGGTCATGGTGGCCATCGGCACCTCGCGGGTCACCAACACCAAGATGCTCGGCCTCGGCATCGCCCTCGCCGTGCTGATGGACGCGATGGTGGTGCGCAGTCTGCTGGTCCCCGCGGTGATGCGGCTGACCGGCCGCGCGACCTGGTGGGCGCCGGCCCCGCTGCGCCGGCTGCACGCCCGCATAGGGCTGAGCGAAGGGGGCGGCGAACGGGTCGGCGAAGCGGGCGGCGACGTCGGCGGGCCCCGCGCCGGAGAGGTGGCGGAGCGGGGCCTGGTCGGGGCGGGTGCGGGGCGTTAGGGCCTGGCTCTAACCCCTGCGGGAGCGATTCCCCGGACGGCGTGCGCTCCAGTCTCGGATCGTGTCGGCGAACCAGTAGGGCTTGCCCCCCTCCACCAGGTCGGGGGACGGCAGAAGTCCGTGCTTGCGGTAGGAGCGCACGGTGTCCGTCTGGACCCCGATGTGCGCAGCGATGTCCTTGTACGACCAAAGCCTCCGGTCGGTCATCTATCGCACCTTCCTGAGCCGCACCCCAGGGGCGGCCCGGGGGGAGCCGTCGGGGGAGCTGCGGTGCGGCCGCTGACGATCAATCAGCCTGTGCCCGGTAAACGACGCACTGTGACCGCCGGGGAGGGTCTGTTGATCACCTGTGACGGAAGACACGCGTAAGCGGGACACCTGTGACGAGAAGGGGACCGTGATGACCTGTTGGTGACGGAGGCTCAGGGGGTGGACGGGGGTGGACGGGAGTGGACGGGGCGAACGGGAGTGGAACGCGGTGGAGTGCGGCGCGGCGCGGCGCCGAGCGGTGCGGTCAGCGGTAGAAGGCGGGCTGCTCGATCATCTCGACGAGGACGCGCTCGCCGGTCGCCTGGGCCCGTACGCCCGCTTCGCAGGCCGCGGCCGTCGCGTAGCCGTCCCAGGCCGAGGGGCCCTCGGCCTCGCCGCGCCGGGCAGCGTCCACCCAGCGCTGGACCTCACGGTCGTACGCCTCCTCGAAGCGGGCCTCGAAGCCCGGTGTGATCTCGCCGCCCCAGCGGCCGGCGGACTGGGTGACCATGGCGTGGCCGTCGCCGACCCGGGCGCTGCCGGTCTCGCAGACCGCCTCGCACCGCACCTGGTAGCCGAAGGTGCAGTTGACGAAGATCTCGACGTCGACGATCGCGCCGCCGGAGGTCTCCATCAGGACGAGTTGCGGGTCGCTGAGCGCCTCGGGCGCGTGTGAGGAGGGGGTGGGACGCAGGACAGAGACGGCGGTGATCTCCTGGCCGAGCAGCCAGCGGGTGGTGTCGAACTCGTGCACCACCGAGTCGTTGATCATCATCTGGTTGGTGAAGCCGGGCGGGGTGGCCATGTTGCGGTGCTTGCAGTGCAGCATCAGCGGTCGTCCGAACCCGCCCGCGTCCAGCAGGGACTTCAGCCGCAGGTACTCGCTGTCGTAGCGGCGCATGAAGCCGACCGAGATCCGGCGGTGCCCCAACCGCTGTTCGGCCTCCAGCACCCGCAGCGCCGAGGCGGCGTCCGGTGTCAGCGGCTTCTCGCAGAGTACCGGCAGGTCGTGCTCCAGCGCCTGGAGCAGCGCGGCCTCGTGGGCCGGCCCGGGGGAGGCGATGAGCACCGCGTCCACGGCGGGGTCGGCCATGGCCGCGGCCGGGTCGGTGTAGGCGGCGCAGCCCTCGATGGCGCCGGCGAGCGCCTTGACCCGCTCCGCGTCGATGTCCACGACGGCGGCCACCCGCGCGCCGCTGATCAGTTCGTTGATCCGGCGGACATGGTCGGCGCCCATCCGGCCGGTGCCGATGACGGCGACGCCGAGGGTGCCGGCCGTGCCAGCCGCGCCGGTCGTGCCGGGACCGCCGGGTGCGCCGGCTGTGTTGTGCTGAGTCATGTCATTCCTCGGGTGGTGTGGGCGCGGCGGCGGCGAGGCGGGCGGGTCAGCCCCTCCCGGCAAGCTGTGCCCCGTCGCGGGGCAAACATTGCCGGTCGCGGCGCTAGGCTCCGCAGCCGCGCAGCAGGCGGCGGGTGCGCTGCGCGATCGGGAAGGGCTGGTCCGGCGGGCACGGGTACATGTCCTGCTCGACGATCGCGAAGAGGTCGATGCCCAGGCCCTGCGCGGCGGTCAGCACCGGCTCCAACGGGGGCACCCCGGTGGGCGGCTCGCACATCACACCACGCTTGACCGCCGGGCCGAACGGCACCTGGTTCTTGATCACGTCGGCGAGGATCACCGGGTCCACCTGCTTGAGGTGCAGATAGCCGATCCGCTCGCCGTAGGTCTTGATGAGCTTGACGTTGTCGCCGCCGCAGTAGGCGTAGTGCCCGGTGTCCAGACACAGGTTGACGAGCTTGGAGTCGGTGCCGTCGAGGAAGCGCTCGACGTTCGCCTCGCCGTCGATGTGGGTGTCGGCGTGCGGGTGCACGACGATGTCGAGCCCGAACCGCTCGCGCACCTCCCGGCCGAGCCGCTCCATGCCGCTGGTCAGGTGCTTCCACTGCTCGACGGTGAGTTCGCTGCTCTCCAACTGCTCGGCGCTCTTGTCGTCGCGCCAGAAGGCGGGGATCACCACGAGATGGCGCGCGCCCATGGCGCGGGTCAGCTCGGCGACCTGGGCGACATGTGCCCAGGTGGCGTCCCAGACGGCGGGGCCGTGGTGCAGCCCGGTGAAGACGGTGCCGGCCGAGACCTTGAGGCCGCGCCGGTCCACCTCGTCCGCGAGCCGGACCGGGGCGGTGGGGAGGTAGCCGTACGGGCCGAGCTCGATCCACTCGTATCCGGCCTGGGCGACCTCGTCCAGGAAGCGCCGCCAGGGCACCTGCTGCGGGTCGTCGGGGAACCAGACGCCCCACGAGTCGGGCGCGGAGCCGACCCGGATGCGGTCCAGAGCGGACGGCTCGACGGGGGGCGCGGAGCGGGCGGCAGTCATCCGGCTGCTCTCCTCTCGCCGGTCGGCGGTGACCGGTCGGGGCAGTGGGCGGGGCGGTGTGACGGGGCAGTGTGCTGTCACGGGCTGGGATGTCGGTAGCTTCCACTTCCCTCCGGGGCGTGTCAAGACTTGGTCCTGACATTAGGACGTAACGTCAATTCTGAGAACGTCACGTCCTTATGTAAGGACAAACCATTGACATCACTCGCGGCGCCCGGCTAGATCTGATGGAGAGCCGAACCGAAGGGGCGAGCATGACTGACCCGTACGACACGACGGAACCGTACGAGACGCACGGGCCGGGCCGGCCGGACGGAGCGCCCGAGCCGTTCGACGTGATCACCATGGGCCGGATCGGGGTGGACATCTACCCGTTGCAGACCGGCGTACCGCTGTCGCGCGTCGAGACTTTCGGGAAGTTCCTCGGCGGTTCGCCGACCAATGTCGCGGTGGCCGCCGCCCGGCTGGGACGCCGTACGGCGGTCATCAGCCGCACCGGCCGGGACCCGTTCGGCGACTACATCCACCAGGCGCTGCGCGATTTCGGCGTGGACGACCGCTGGGTCACGCCGGTCGCCGCCTACCCGACCCCGGTCACCTTCTGCGAGATCTTCCCGCCCGACGACTTCCCGCTCTACTTCTACCGGCAGCCCAAGGCCCCCGACCTGGAGATTCACCCGGAGGAGCTGGATCTTGACGCCATCCGCGCCGCCCGGATCTTCTGGATGACCGGAACCGGCCTGTGCGAAGAGCCCAGCCGGGCCGCGACGCTGGCCGCGCTCGCGGCGCGGGCCAAGAGCGGCACCACCGTCTTCGACCTCGACTGGCGCCCGATGTTCTGGCAGGACCCCGCCGCGGCCAGGCCGTACTACGAGCGGGCGCTGGCGCACGCCACCGTCGCCGTCGGCAACCTCGAAGAGTGCGAGGTCGCCACCGGCGAGCGCGAACCGCACGCGGCGGCCCGTGCCCTGCTCGCGGCGGGAGCGGAGTTGGCCGTCGTCAAGCAGGGGCCCAAGGGGGTGCTCGCCGTGCACCGCGACGGCCGCACCGCCGAGGTCCCGCCCGTACCGGTCGAGGTGGTCAACGGCCTCGGCGCCGGCGACGCCTTCGGCGGCTCGCTCTGCCACGGGCTGCTGGCCGGCTGGGACGTCGAACGGATCATGCGGCACGCGAACGCCGCGGGCGCCCTCGTCGCCTCCCGCCTGGCCTGCTCCTCCGCGATGCCCACCCCCGACGAGGTCGACGCCCTCCTCGCCCCCACCCCCAACTGAGCGACGGCCCGAGCCGCGTACCCCCGCCGGACGCCCGACCCGAAAGCCCGACCCGAAAGTGAGCCCTCTCTTGACCCTCCGTATCTCCGACATCGCAGCGGTGCGGTCCCGGCACCCGGAGGCCATCGCCGAGGCCGCCGCCCGCCGGGTCCGGCGCCCCCTGATCGGCGACAGCGGACGGCTGATGATCGTGGCAGCCGACCACCCGGCGCGCGGCGCGCTCGATGTCGGCGACCGCCGGCTCGCCATGGCCAACCGCGCCGACCTGCTGGAACGGCTCTGCCTCGCACTGTCCCGCCCCGGCGTGGACGGCGTGCTGGCCTCCGCCGACATCCTGGAGGACCTGCTGCTGCTCGGCGCGCTCGAAGGCAAGGTCGTCATCGGCTCGATGAACCGCGGCGGCCTGGCCGGAGCCTCCTTCGAGATGGACGACCGCTTCACCGGCCACCGCGCCGCCGACCTGGAGCGGCTGCGCTTCGACGCGGGCAAGCTGCTGCTGCGCATCGACTACCAGGACCCCGGCTCGCTCACCACCCTGGAGTCCACCGCGCGGGCCGTCGACGACATGGCCGCGCACCGGCTGCCGGTGTTCATCGAGCCGTTCATCTCCCGCCGCGTCGACGGCAAGGTGCGCAACGACCTGAGCCCCGAGGCCGTCATCAAGTCCATCGCCGTCTCCTCCGGCCTCGGCGGCACCTCCGCGTACACCTGGCTGAAGGTTCCCGTGGTGGACGACGCGGGCGAGATGGCCGAGGTCATGGAGAGCTCGACGCTGCCCGCGGTGCTGCTCGGCGGCGAGGTCGGCACGTCCGCGGATGGCCAGGCGGCGGCGTACGAGAGGTGGCGCAAGGCGCTGCGGCTGCCCACGGTTCAGGGGTTGGTCGTGGGCCGTTCGCTGCTTTATCCGGCGGATGGCGATGTCGCGGGGGCCGTGGACACGGCGGTCGGGTTGTTTTAGCGCGGTGACCGCACCGCCCAGTGGACGGGTGCCCTCAAACGCCTGGGGGCACCTCCCGGCCGAAGGCTGGGGGAGGGCTGAATTCTCAGCCCGATACATCGCTATCGCGCAGGAGACTTGACCACATGACCTCCAAGACCTTCCACCTGCCCGCAGGAAGCGCCGCCCAGGGCCCGTACGTGCTCGACATCGACCCGAAACGGGCCGGCTGGGGCTACTCCTCGCTGCGGGTCCTCGAACTGCCGCCCGGCGGTTCGCACTCCTTCACGGCCGGCGAGAGCGAATGGATCGTGCTGCCGCTGAGCGGCGGCTGCGCGGTCGTCGTCGAGGACGAGGCGGCGGCGAACCGTGAAGCGTTCGAACTGGACGGCCGGGAGAGCGTCTTCAGCGGCGTGACGGACTTCGCCTATGTGCCGCGCGACGCCCACGCGACCGTCACGAGCGCCGCGGGCGGCCGTTTCGCGCTGACCGGAGCGCGCTGCGAGCGCCGGCTGCCCGCCCGCTACGGCCCGGCCTCCGCCGTGCCCGTCGAGCTGCGCGGCACCGGCAGCTGCTCGCGGCAGGTCAACAACTTCGGCGCGGCGGGCGTCTTCGAGGCCGACAAGCTGATCGCGGTCGAGGTGATCACCCCCGGCGGCAACTGGTCCTCGTACCCGCCGCACAAGCACGACGAGGAGCGGCCGGGCGAGGAGTCCGAGCTGGAGGAGATCTACTACTTCGAGATCGCCGAAGCCGCGGGCGCCCCGGAGACCGCCCCTGGAACCCCTGGAACCCCTGGAACCCCTGGAACCCCTGAAGCCCCTGGAATCCCCGAAGCCCGCGCCACGGCCGAAGCCCGCGCCACCGGCTTCGGCTACCAGCGAGTGACGCCGTCTGGTCCCGCCAGCAGCACCGATCTGCTCGCCGAAGTCTGTACCGGCGACGCCGTGCTGATCCCCGACGGCTGGCACGGCCCGTCCATCGCGGCCCCCGGCCACGACATGTACTACCTCAACGTGATGGCGGGTCCGGGCCGCGAACGGGCCTGGCTGATCTGCGACCACCCCGACCACGGCTGGATTCGCTCCACCTGGCCCGGCACTCCCGTCGACCCCCGGCTCCCCCTCTACAACGCGCCCTCAGGAGGCTCCCGATGAGCAGCGGCCCCGACAGCGCCAGCAGCCCCGAAAGCCGCAGCGGCAGCGGCACCGGCACCGGCACCGGCACCGGCACTGGCACCAGCACCGGCACCAGCAGCGGCACCGGCACCAGCACCGCGGCCCCCACGCGCCGGCTCACCGTCGCCCAGGCGCTCGTGGAGTTCCTGGCCCACCAGTACACCGAGCGCGACGGCGAGCGACGCCGCCTGATCAACGCCTGCTGGGGCATCTTCGGCCACGGCAACGTCGCCGGTCTCGGCCAGGCGCTGCTGGAGTCGGGACCCGAGGCGATGCCCTACCTCCAGGGCCGCAACGAGCAGGCCATGGTGCACGCGGCGGTCGGCTACGCCCGGCAGCGCGACCGGCTCGCCGCGCAGGCCGTCACCACCTCCGTCGGCCCCGGCGCGACCAACCTGGTGACCGGCGCGGCGCTGGCCACGGTCAACCGCATCCCGGTGCTGCTGCTGCCCGGCGACACCTTCGCCACCCGGCCGGCCGAGCCCGTACTCCAGCAGCTCGAAGTCCCGTACGCGGGCGATGTGTCGGTCAACGACTGCCTGCGGCCCGTCTCCCGCTACTTCGACCGGATCGTCCGGCCCGAAATGCTGATCCCCGCCGCGCTCCAGGCCATGCGGGTGCTCGCCGACCCGGTCGAGACCGGCGCGGTCACCCTCGCGCTGCCGCAGGACGTGCAGGCCGAGGTCTTCGACTGGCCCGCGGAGTTCTTCGCCGACCGGGTGTGGCACGTCCGCCGCCCGGCCCCCGAGGCGGACGCGCTCGCCGAGGCCGTACGCGCCGTACGCGCCGCCCGCCGGCCGCTGATCGTCGCGGGCGGCGGCGTCCACCACAGCGAGGCCGAGGAGGCGCTGCGCGCGCTGGCCGACGCGACCGGCATCCCGGTCGCCTCCACCCAGGCAGGAAAGGGCTCGCTGCGCCACGACCACCCCGCCGACGTGGGCGGCATCGGCCACACCGGCACCGCCGTCGCCGACGACCTGGCCCGCGCGGCCGACCTGGTGATCGGGGTCGGCACCCGCTACAGCGACTTCACCACCGCGTCGAGCACGCTCTTCGCCGACCCGGACGTCCGGTTCGTCAACCTCAACATCGCGGCCTTCGACGCGCACAAGCTGAGCGCGACCGCCCTGGTCGCCGACGCCCGCGCGGGCCTCGAAGCCCTCACCGCGGCCCTCGCCACCGACTCGCCGCTCTCGACCACATCCATCACGACCTCGCCCGTCACGATCACCCCCGGCCACCGCGTCGCGCCCGCGTACGAGGCGGAGTACGGCGCGGGCAAGGCCCGCTGGGAGCGGCTCGTCGACCGCGCCTACGCGGCCGAGGACCCGGACGCCCGCCCCGGCCAGACCCAGGTGCTGGGCGCGCTCGACTCCGTCGTCGGCGACGAAGACGTGATCGTCAACGCGGCGGGATCGCTCCCCGGCGACCTGCACAAGCTGTGGCGCGCCCGCTCCCGCCGCCAGTACCACCTGGAGTACGGCTACTCCTGCATGGGCTACGAGATCCCGGCCGCCATCGGCGTACGGCTCGCCGCCCCCGACCGGCCGGTGTGGGCGCTGGTCGGCGACGGTACGTATCTGATGATGCCGACCGAGATCGTCACCGCCGTGCAGGAGGGGATCAACATCAACGTGGTGCTGATCCAGAATCACGGCTACGCCTCCATCGGCGGCCTCTCCGAGCAGACCGGCGGCGAGCGCTTCGGCACCGCCTACCGTTTCCGGGCCGCCGACGGGAGCTACACCGGCGATCCGCTGCCCGTCGACCTCGCCGCGAACGCCGCGAGCCTGGGGATGCTGGTCATCCGCGCCGAGACGGTCGGCGAGCTGCGCGAAGCGCTCGTGGCGGCGCGCGCCTCCGATCGCCCCACATGTGTCTATGTGGAGACGCTAACGGCCGACACAGTGTCCGGCGCGCCTCCCGCTCAGGCGTGGTGGGATGTTCCCGTCGCCCAGTCCGCGACCCGTCCGGCCGCGCTCAAGGCGAGGGCGGAGTACGACCGCAACGCCGTCGCCCGCCGCCGCCACCTCTGATCCGTCCCCGCCCCGTCACCGCCGACCCGCCCGCCGCACCCGCCGCGGCCCCCGCACTCCGTCGCAGCCCGCCGCAGTCCGATGCAATCCGCCGCAGTCCGATGCAGCCCGATGTAGAAAGGCCCGCTCATGAAGACCGTCAACCACTGGATCGGCGGCAAGCCCGTCGAGGGCGTCTCCGGCAACTTCGGCCCGGTGACCGACCCCGCGACCGGCCAGGTCACCACGCAGGTCGCGCTCGCGTCCGTCGAGGAGGTGGACGCGGCGGTGGCCTCGGCCAAGGCCGCGTACGGCACCTGGGGCACCGCCTCGCTCGCCGCCCGCACCACGGTCCTCTTCAAGTACCGCGCGCTGCTGGACAGCCACCGCGACGAGATCGCCGCGCTGATCACCGCCGAGCACGGCAAGGTGCACTCGGACGCGCTGGGCGAGGTCGCGCGCGGCGTCGAGATCGTCGAGCTGGCCTGCGGCATCCCGACGCTCCTCAAGGGCGAGCTGTCCACCCAGGTGTCGACGCGCGTCGACGTCGCCTCGATCCGGCAGCCGCTCGGTGTCGTCGCGGGCATCGTGCCCTTCAACTTCCCGGCCATGGTGCCGATGTGGATGTTCCCGCTGGCCATCGCGTGCGGCAACACCTTCGTCCTCAAGCCCAGCGAGAAGGTGCCCTCCGCCGCCCGCCGGCTGGTCGAGCTGGCCACCGAGGCCGGGCTGCCGGACGGCGTGCTCAACCTCGTCAACGGCGACAAGGTCGCGGTCGACCGGCTGCTGGAGAACCCGGACGTCGCGGCGGTCAGCTTCGTCGGCTCGACCCCCATCGCCCGCCATGTCTTCGCCACCGGCACCGCCAACGGCAAGCGCGTACAGGCCCTCGGCGGAGCCAAGAACCACATGCTGGTGCTGCCCGACGCGGACCTCGACGCGGCGGCCGACGCGGCCGTCTCGGCGGCCTACGGCTCGGCCGGCGAGCGCTGCATGGCGATCTCGGCGGTCGTCGCGGTCGGCGGCATCGCCGACACGCTGATCGAGAAGATCACCGAGCGCGCCGTCAAGATCAAGATCGGTCCCGGCAACGTCCCGGACTCCGAGATGGGCCCGCTGATCACCAAGGCGCACCGGGACAAGGTCGCCTCGTATGTGCACGGAGCGAGCGCCCAGGGCGCCGAGGTGGTGCTCGACGGCACCGGCTACACCGTCGAGGGCCACGAGGACGGCCACTGGATCGGCCTCAGCCTGCTCGACCGGGTCTCCACGGAGATGGACGCCTACCGCGACGAGATCTTCGGCCCGGTGCTGTGCGTGCTGCGCACGGACACCTACGAGGAGGCCATCGAGCTGATCAACTCCTCGCGCTGGGGCAACGGCACCGCGATCTTCACCCGCGACGGCGGCGCCGCGCGCCGCTTCCAGCTGGAGGTGGAAGCCGGCATGGTCGGCGTCAACGTGCCCATCCCGGTGCCGGTCGGCTATCACTCGTTCGGCGGATGGAAGGAGTCGATCTTCGGTGACCACCACATCTACGGCAACGACGGCGTGAACTTCTACACCCGCGGCAAGGTCGTCACCACCCGCTGGCCCGACCCCTCCGACGGCGGCGTCGACCTGGGGTTCCCGACCTCGTCCTGACCCGTTGGACGGCCGGCGGGCCGGGCGGCCCGGAGGGTCTCCCGGCCCGCCGGCCGTACGGTCCCGCCGCACACCCCGAACAAGTCTCCCCCCGCAGCCCCCGGCCCGCAGCCCGTGCGGACCGGGGGCTGCGGCGTGTCCGGAGTCTGGCACGATGTTCTGGTGGGGGCGGTATGTCCGGATAGGGGAGTGGCGCGCATGGGGAAGCACGTTCAGCCACGGGTGGTGCGCCGTGGGCGCATCGTCGGTACGGCGGGCGCCGCCGCGCTGACGGTCGCCGTGCTGGGCTGGTCGGCGGCCCCCGGCCAGCCCGGGAACGCGGCCGACCATGAGGACGCCGGCGCGCGCGAGGCGGCCTCCGCGCCGCTGGCCCCGTTATCTTTTTCGTGGCCCCGCAATGGGGCTCCTGGCCCCCGGGTCCGGCATGACTATGTGCCCCCTGCCGCGCGTATGGCCTGGGGGGTGGTGTCACCGGGCCTGGGGCACCGCTTGACCG
>NZ_JAYMZR010000101.1:0-25563 GCF_035828615.1 Streptomyces sp. H27-D2
CCGCCCCGCCCGAGCCGGGACCGGACAGCACCGTCGCGGCGGCGTGCTGCCCTCCGCCGGGAGCGCCGGGCGGCGGCGAACCGGGCTGCTGCCCGCCGGGCGTACCGGCCGCACCGGAGCCGGCCTGGCCGGGCGCGCCGGGCGGCGGAGACATCTGCGGTGCGCCGGGCCCCTGCGGCCCGCTCGGCGCGCTGCCCTGACCGTCCAGCGCCGCAGCGAACGCCGTACGCGGCAACTGGCTGCCCCCGGACAGCAGCTCGGTCTTGGCCTCGGGCAGTACGCCCGACGGCCGGGGCGGCACGTCATCGTCGTCGGCGCCGCTGAGCGGCGGTGCGAAGACCGTCGCGGGCGGCGCGACCGAGCGGTCGTCGTCGGCGCGCGCGCTGGTGTCCGTACCGGCCCACGGGGTGCCGCCGGCCGGAGCGGCGGGCGGTGAGCCCGGGACGCCGTCTTTGGCGGTCGGCTCGTACGGGACCGGTCCGGGGCCCGAGCTGTGGGAGACGTCGGCCCACGGGCTTCCCACGCCCGGCGCGGGCGCGGAAGGCGTAGGGGCGGACGGCACGGGAACGGGCGCGGACGGCGTGGGCGCGGACGGCATGCGGTCCGCCGGAGCGGAGTCGCCGCCCCCGTACCCGCCGGGGGCGCGCGCGGCCGGGCTCGCGCCCTGCCCTGTGGACGAAGCCGAAGAGCCCGAAGAAGAGTCGGAGGAGTCGGCAGCAGCCGAAGAAGCAGCAGCCGAAGAAGGGGAGGAAGGGGAAGAGGCCGACGAGGAGGCGGCCCCGGCCCTGCGGTCCGGGATGCCCAGCTTGTCCGCTGCCTCCTGGAGCCACCCCGGCGGCGTCAGCAGGAAGGAGGTCGCCTCCAGGTCGAGGCGGGGCGGCGGCGCGTCGGAGACGGGTTCGTCCTCGTCGACTGCGGCGTACTCCTCCTCGTAGCGGCGGATGACCTCGCCGACCGGCATCCCCGGCCACAGCGTGGTCTCGCCGCTGTCCCGGGCGATGACCAGCCGGGCGCGGCTGCCGCCCGAGGTGGCGCCGCCCTCGCGGTCCTCGGCCCAGGCGACGAAGCCCAGGTCGAACTCTCTGATCCGCACCTCGCGGTGCTGATAGCCCGGCACATCGCCGTTCACCCAGCGTTCCGCACGCTCCTGCGCCTGCGCGAAGGTCACCATCGTGCTCACACCTCCACCGGAACGGCGTGCGCGAAGCCGCCGTCCACCATCAGGTTCGCCACGGTCTCCAGCTCCGGCGGATTGCCCGCCAGGCGCAGCAGAAAGGCGTCGAAGTCCGCGCCGCAGGGCAGCAGCAGCTCCGCCACCCGCTCGTGGACCGTCCAGCTGTCATGATCGCGCGCGTCGTCGTAGGGGCAGAACCACACCGTCCCGAGCGCGTCGCCCTTCACCTTCACCGCGATCAGGCCGCCCTGGACGAAGCCGACGCCCAGGTACTCCTTGGTGAAGTGATCGCGCAGGCACTTGTTGATGTAGACGAGGTCGTTGACCGCCGCTTCGTCGCGCACCGTGAAGAACGGCTGGTCGACGAGGAGCCCCAGCTCCGGGTCGAGCGCCGCGCCGACCGGCGCGCAGCCGCCCGCGGCCTTGAGGAAGGCGCGGTACGCCTCCGGCAGCCGGTAGCCGAGGTCCTCCTCGACGCCGAGCACCTGGTCCTCGGTGACGGACAGCACACCGTTGGGCACCCCGAAGTGCACAGGCCGGGTCTCCTGGAGCGGGCGCGTGCCGCGCTTGTCCTGGTCGACGCCGGTCGTCGTCAGCCCCGCGTGATGCCGCAGCAGCGCCTTGACCTCGACGGGGATCAACTGCATCCGGCGGGTACCCGCGACGTGGTGCCAGGTCCAGCCGTGCGGGGTCGCGACCGACGGCAGGCTGGCCCACAGCTCATGCCCGTCGGCGTGCAGCGCGGCGTTGGCCGACACGTAGTCGGTCAGCCGCAGTTCGTCGATGCCGAAGCCCTCGGGGGGCTCGGCGATCTCCGCGACCGCACGCGCGTAGCCGGAGAAGTCCGGGAACCCGTCCTCGTCGACCCGCACGCCCTTGGGGTGGCGCGCGGCCCGGACCGGGTCGGGAAAGTGCACGACCTGCCCCGCGTAGGCCGTGTTCGGTGGCGCGGCTTGTCCCCCGGCCCGGGGGCCGGGAGGCGCTCCCAGCCCGTGCCGACCTGTCGTCATGGCGGTTTGCCCCCTGCTGAATCCGGCGAATGAACACAGCCTATGCGGTGCGGCAACCGCGGGTCTCGTCCCGGTCGCACGGCCCGCGCGCCCCCGCGCCGGGCCCGCCGCGGGCCGGGCGGCACAACCGGCGCTCGCCATTCCGCCGACGAACCGTCACACACCTGCGACGCGCGTATCCGGCCACCCGACTTCCGCAACACCCTGCACATTTGGCAGGCTGAGCCCCGCAACAGGGGGATTGCACGGGAGGGGAACCAGCACCATGCGCAGCGCACAGAACAACGGCGGCACCGCGAGGACCGTCGGCACCACCACGAACACCCTCGCCGCGACCGCGGCGGACACCATGGACGCGACGGACGCGCAGACGGCAGGGACGGCAGGGACGGCGGATACGACGGGAACACAGCCCGCAGAGACGACCACCGGCATGACGGCACCGGGCGACCCCCGGCTCAGCTGGAGCAGCACCCAGGACAGCGACCGGCCGCCGGCGCTGCTGCACCGCAGGGACGGCATACTTCCGGCCGTCGCCGCCGCGCTGTCGGTCCGCGGCGAGACCTTCACCTGCACCGCGAGCAAGGCCGACCAGCCTCCCGTGCTGCACCCGCTGGTCCAGGATTTCCTGGACGCGCTGGGCAACGCGCAGCGGGAACGATTCACCGGCCGATGTCCCGAGACCGTCCTGGTCTCCCGGTTCCTCACCGCCGTCGAGGGCAACCGCGGCAAGCGCGCCTCGCGCAAGCCGCTCACCCAGGGCGAGGGGCGCCGCGCCCTGAAGCTCGCGAAGCTGACGGCCCGCCGCATCCGCGAGGACGGCGACCCGCAGCACGGAAGCTACGCGCCGCCGTGCCGGTCCTGCGACGCGCTGCTCGGCCACTTCGGCGTACGGGCCGTCGACCTGACCCCCCGGGCCACCGGCGCGGAGAGGAACTGAACCACCCCATGCCGCTCTCCACTTCTTACGACCGCACCTCGGCCACCCGTTTCCCGGTCGCCGTCGACGCCGCCCTGCGCGGGGCCGGCTGGCAGCCCGGACGTTGGGACATCAAGCAGGCCGAGGGCTGGGCCGACGCGCTGCGCGCCCACACCTCGCCGGTGGGGCACCGGCACCGCGTCTTCCCGGCGGCCGTCGAGGCCTGGGCCGAATTCGGCGGCCTGCACATCAGCGCGCCGGGCCCCGGGCGGCACATCGCCCCCACGCCGTTCCACATCGACCCGCTGCACGGCCTGCACCTGGCCCGCACCCTCGGCGACCTGGGCCGCGCACTGGCCACCGAGGTCTGCCCGCTGGGGGCGGAGACCAGCAGCCAAGCGCTGCTGGCGATCGACGCGGAGGGCCGGGTGCACAGCCTCGACCACACCGGCGACTGGTACCTCGGCGCGGACATCGACCAGGCGCTGGCGACCCTCGTCACCGGCAGCCGGCCGCCCCGGCTCAGCCTCCAGCAGCCGGACGACCAGCAGTCCTGAGCGGGAGCCGGGCGGGGCCGGCGGGGGGGACGGGCGGACGGGCGGACGGAGCCGGTCACAGCGGCAGGGCCCCACCGGTCCGGGAACGCGGCCGAAAAGAGCCAGAGCCGGGACGAGGCCGGTACGAGGCCGGGCCAAGGCGCCCGGACGTACCGGCTGCCACACACCCCACCGCCCGGACCCGACCGGCTCCGCTCCCCCGGCTCCGCTCCCCCGGCTCCGCCCGTCCGGCCCCGTTCGCTCAGCTCAGCTCAGCTCAGCCCGTCCGGTCCGGCAGCACCGCCGAGACCCGGAAGCCGCCCGCGTCCGTCGGGCCGGAGACGAAGCCGCCGCCGAGCGCGGTCACCCGCTCCTTCATGCCGACCAGGCCGTTTCCGCCGCTCGGCAGCCCCGCGCCGGCCGCGCCGTCCGGCGGGCCGTTCTCCACCAGCACCGCGACCTCCGCGTCCCGGTGGGCCAGCCGGACCTGCGCCTTCGCGCCGACCGCGTGCTTGTGCACATTCGTGAGCGCTTCCTGCACGACGCGGTAGACGGTCTGCTCGACCCGCGCGGCATACGCCCGCACCGAGCCCTCGACCAGCAGTTCGACGGTCATCCCGGCCGCCTGCGACTGTCCGACCAGCGCCTCGACGTCGGCCAGGCAGGGCCCGTCCGCCGCCTCGTCGGCCGCCACCGCCGCCGCGCCGGCCCCGTACGCCGACGCCCGGCGCGCGGCGGACGCTGATGACGACGCCGCCACCGCCGAGATCGCGGCGAGCCGCACCGGCCCCTTCGAGGAGGCCGAGGAAGCCGATGAGGCCGATGAGGAAAACGCCCCGCCCGGCCGCTCGCCCGCGCCGTCCGGCGCGGTGCGCAGCACCCCGAGCATCTCCCGCAGTTCGGTCAGCGCCTGCCGCCCCATGTCGCCGACCAGGGCCGCGTTGCGGGACGCCTTCTCCGGGTCCTTGAGCGCGACCGCCTGGAGCGCCGCCGCGTGCACCACCATCAGGCTCACCCGGTGCGCCACCACGTCGTGCATCTCGCGGGCGATCCGCGTCCGCTCCTCGCGGCGGGCCCACTCGGCCCGCTCCTCCGCGCGGTCGGCGAGCAGCGACAGCTCGCGCTCCAGCCCGTCCGCCCGCTCCCGCAGGCTCTCCACCAGCCGCCGCCGGGCCCGTACGTACAGCCCGAGCAGCACCGGCGGCGCGGTCACGCCGAGCGACATCAGGACCGAGAACAGCGTGACGGCCCACAGCTCCGGCTGATTGCCGTCCTGCTCCATCTCCTGGTGCAGCCTGATGAACGAGACGATCAGCGTCCCGGTCAGCGACATCCCGGCGAGCACCACGGTGAGCCGGCGCGGCACCTCGGAGGCCGCGAGGGTGTACAGCCCGACGACGCCGAGCAGGAAACCCATCTCCGCCGGGGCGAGCGCCACCGAGAGCAGCACGACCGCCACCGGCCATCGGCGGCGCAGCAGCAGCGTCGACCCCACGACGAGGCCCAGTACGACGCCGAGGGGCACCGGCACCCGCGCTTCGTCCGCGAACTGCACCCCTTCGAACGCGCATTCCAGCGCGGAGGCCAGCGCCAGGAAGACGTCCAGCACCATGCTCCGCCGCCGCGCCCACCACCACGGCCCCGCCCGTACAGACGCGGGTTCTCCCCGCGTGTCGACTCTCTCCGTTGCCCCCGTTGTGGTCATACCCGCCAGCCTACGGCGGGGCCCCGTCCGATTTCGCGTGACTTCCACGGCGTGGCCGGTCCCGGCGGGGTGAGCCGCGCGCGGGCCGCGAACGGGCTCCGGCGGGGGCGCGCGAGCACCCCTGGACGCGCCGTGTGATCGGAAACGTCGATCAACACCGTCGCACGGAGGGTGCCCGGTACGGCATAGTGGTGGGGGCCGAATCGACTCCCCGGGTGGGATGTCCGGTTCCGGGCCGAACAATCCGCCGTGGTGTAATCAGGCAGCACCGGGGTTTTTGGTACCTCTTGTCCAGGTTCGAATCCTGGCGGCGGAGCGCGAAAGTCGTCTGTGACGGGTCCCGGCCGCAAGGCTGGGACCCGGCTGCGTTTCAGGCGGACTACCCCCCGGTATCCTGCGGGTGTCCACCACTCGAAGCCGAAGGGCACACCCGTGAGCGCCACACGCCCGGCAGCCGTCGTCGTCCTCGCAGCGGGTGAGGGCACCCGCATGAAGTCGACCACCCCCAAGGTCCTCCATGCGATCTCCGGTCGCTCCCTCGTCGGACACGTCGTCGCCGCGTCCCGCGAGCTCGACCCCGAGCACCTCGTCGTGGTCGTCGGCCACGCCCGCGAACAGGTCGCCGGACATCTCGGCGAGATCGACCCGGCCGCACTCACCGCCGTCCAGCACGAGCAGAACGGCACCGGCCATGCGGTCCGGATGGGGCTCGAAGCCCTGACCGACAAGGGCACCGCCGTGGACGGCACCGTGGTCGTCGTCTGCGGCGACACCCCGCTGCTGACCGGCGAGACGCTGCGGCGGCTCGCGGCGGCGCACGGAGCGGACGGCAACGCCGTCACCGTGCTGACCGCCGAGGTCCCCGACTCCACCGGCTACGGCCGGATCGTGCGCGACCCGGCCGACGGGACCGTCACCGCGATCGTCGAGCACAAGGACGCGAGCGAGGCCCAGCGCGCCATCTCCGAGATCAACTCCGGGGTGTTCGCGTTCGACGGCCCGCTGCTCGTCAAGGCGTTGAGCCGCATCACGACGGACAACAGCCAGGGCGAGGAGTACCTCACCGACGTGCTCGGCATCCTCCGCGAGGCCGGTCACCGGGTCGGCGCGGCCGTCGCGGCGGACCACCGGGAGATCCTGGGCATCAACAACCGCGTGCAGTTGGCCGAGGCCCGCCGACTGCTCAACGAGCGGCTGTTGCACCGGGCGATGATGGCCGGCGTGACCGTGGTCGACCCCGCCTCCACCTGGCTGGACACGACGGTCACCTTCGAGCGGGACGCGATCGTGCACCCGGGCACCCAGTTGCACGGCTCGACGCACCTCGCCGAGGGCGCCGAGGTCGGCCCGCACTGCACGCTGACCGACACCTCGGTCGGCGAGGGCGCCACGGTGCTCAACTCGGTCGCGAACGGCGCTGTGATCGGCGCGGGCGCGACCGTCGGCCCGTTCGCCTACCTGCGTCCCGGCACCAGGCTCGGCGAGCGGGCGAAGGCCGGTACGTACGTCGAGATGAAGAACGCCGTGATCGGTGAGGGCACCAAGGTGCCGCATCTGTCCTACGTCGGCGACGCGACCATCGGCGAGTTCACCAACATCGGTGCGGCCAGCGTCTTCGTGAACTACGACGGCGAGGCCAAGCACCACACCACGGTGGGCTCGCACTGCAAAACGGGCTCGGACAATATGTTTGTGGCTCCCGTCACGGTCGGGGACGGCGCTTACACCGCCGCCGGGTCCGTGATCACCAAGGATGTGCCGCCGGGCGCGCTTGCCGTCGCCCGTGGCCAGCAAAGGAATATCGAAGGCTGGGTGGCGCGAAAGCGTCCGGGAAGCGCTGCCGCGCAGGCCGCTCAGAACGCCTCCCAGGAGCCCGTTACCGGGCAGTGACCAGGCAACGAGTGCGCCGTGCGGGGCGTACCGTGAAATCGCAACTCGTACTTGCCCTCAAGTTTTAAACTGGCCAAGGAGAATGTTCTGTGACCGGGATCAAGACGACCGGCGAGAAGAAATTGATGCTCTTCTCCGGCCGAGCTCACCCCGAGCTTGCGGAGGAAGTCGCACACAAGCTGGGTGTGGGCCTGGTTCCTGTCAAGGCATTCGACTTCGCCAACGGCGAGATCTATGTGCGCTTCCAGGAATCGGCTCGCGGTGCGGACTGCTTCTTGATGCAGAGCCACACGGCTCCGATCAATAAGTGGATCATGGAGCAGCTGATCATGGTCGACGCTCTGAAGCGGGCCTCCGCCCGGAGCATCACGGTGATCATCCCCTGTTACGGCTACGCCCGGCAGGACAAGAAGCACCGCGGTCGCGAACCGATCTCGGCCCGTCTGATCGCCGACCTGCTGAAGACCGCGGGCGCCGACCGCATCCTCACGGTCGACCTGCACACGGACCAGATCCAGGGCTTCTTCAACGGCCCCGTGGACCACCTCTTCGCGCTGCCGCTGCTCGCGGACTACGTGGGCGCGAAGGTGGACCGCGACAAGCTCACCATCGTCTCGCCGGACGCCGGCCGGGTACGGGTCGCGGACCGCTGGTGCGACCGCCTCGGCGCCCCGCTGGCGATCGTGCACAAGCGGCGCGACCCGGACGTCGCCAACCAGGTGACCGTGCACGAGGTCGTCGGTGACGTGAAGGGCCGGGTCTGTGTCCTGGTCGACGACATGATCGACACCGGTGGCACCATCTGCGCCGCCGCGGACGCGCTGTTCGCCAACGGCGCCGAAGACGTCATCGTGACGGCCACGCACGGCATCCTCTCCGGCCCGGCCGCCGACCGGCTGAAGAACTCCAAGGTCAGCGAGTTCGTCTTCACGAACACCCTGCCCGACCCGAGCGACCTGGAGCTCGACAAGATCACCGTGCTGTCGATGGCGCCGACCATCGCGCGGGCGATCCGCGAGGTCTTCGAGGACGGCTCGGTCACGAGCATCTTCGAAGAGGACCAGGGCACGCCGGCCTGACCCAGCCGGACGAGACCAGCCGTACGCAGGAGGCGGGCGGCCTCTCGCGTACGCAGGCGATTGGGCCGAAAGCGACCCGGCGGGTAGACTCACCGAGTTGCTCGGCGAGGGAAGTCGCACATCTGTGCGGCGGTCCGTTATCGACGCGCTCTTCGTAGCAGGTCTGTCGTGGGCCGGGTAACGGTCGATGGATCTTCTCCCATGGCCCTTCGGGCCTGGGGGTACCCCCAGATACGAGGAGTGCAGTCATGGCCGAGGTCAACATCTCCGCAGAGGTCCGCACCGAGTTCGGCAAGGGCGCCGCCCGCCGCACCCGCCGCGCCAACCTGGTTCCCGCCGTTGTTTACGGTCACGGTGGCGACCCGGTGCACGTCACCCTGCCGGCCCACCAGCTCATGATGGCCCTGAAGACGCAGAACGTGCTGATCAACCTCGACGTCGACGGCAAGAGCCAGCTCGTCATCCCCAAGGCCGTGCAGCGTGACGCGATCCGTCGCTTCGTGAAGCACATCGACCTGCTGATCGTCCGGAAGGGCGAGAAGGTCACCGTCGACGTGGCGGTCAAGACCGAGGGCGAGCTCGCCCCGGGCAGCGGCCTGCTGGAGCACCTGCTCAACTCGCTGCCGGTCGAGACCGAGGCGACCCAGATCCCGACCGAGGTCATCGTCTCCATCGAGGGCCTGACCCCGGGCGACTCGATCCTCGCCAAGGACGTCAAGCTGCCTTCCGGCACGACCCTGGCCATCGACCCGGAGGCCATCGTGCTCCAGGTCGTGGCCCCGCAGGTCGAGGCCGAGGCGACCGACGAGGCCGGCGCCACCGCCTGATCCGCGGTTCCACCCCTTTATTGACCCGACCGCCGTCCCGCTCCACCGAGCGGGGCGGCGGTCGCGTAATACCGAGGAGCGCAGGAGATGAGCGACGCAGACGGCCCGTGGCTGGTGGCCGGGCTGGGGAACCCCGGTCCCGAGTACGCGGCGAACCGCCACAACGTCGGCTTCATGGTGGCTGATCTGCTGGCGCAGCGGATCAGCGGCCGGTTCAAGGCGCACAAGTCGCGCGCCCAGGTGTTCGAGGGCCGGCTGGGCCCGCCGGGCAGCGGCAGCCGCCGGGTGGTGCTGGCGAAGCCGATGACGTACATGAACCTGTCGGGCGGCCCGGTGACGGCGCTGCGCGACTTCTACAAGGTCCCGGTCGGCAACATCATCGCCGTCCACGACGAGCTGGACATCGACTACGGCACGCTGCGGCTCAAGTGCGGCGGCGGCGACAACGGCCACAACGGGCTGAAGTCGATCACCAAGTCGATGGGCCCGGACTATCTGCGGGTGCGGTTCGGCATCGGCCGCCCGCCGGGCCGGATGGACGTGGCCGCGTTCGTGCTCAAGGACTTCTCCTCGCCCGAGCGCAAGGAGCTGGACTACCTCGTGGACCGGGCCGCGGACGCGGTGGAGTCGCTCATCGCGGACGGCCTGGAACGCGCGCAGGGCACGTACAACACCTGAGCGGGCCCGCGGTGCCCGAGCGGGCGGCCGGCACCCTGAGCGTGCGGCCGTAACCGGACCATCAGGGGCGATGTCTACCGAAGCGGCGCCCCAAGGTTGACCCAACGTGCCTGATGGCCAAGGATCGCCGCCATGCCCAAGAGTCCCGCCAAAAGCCCCGCCAAGAAACGCAGCCGGACCAGACGAACCGGCGAGAGCGCGTACGGGCTGCTGCTCGCCGCCCGCAACGCCTTGATGGCCGCGCTGGCGCTGTTGCTGCTGGTCGCGGGGGCCTGGAGTTCATGGGGCACCGCCCAGCACGCGATGCTCTCGAAGGGCCGGGAGCACGGCACGATGACCATCGTCAAGTGCTCCGGCGACGAGTGCACCGGGCCCTTCGTCCCAGTGCGCGGCGCCGGAAGCGCTCGATCCGACGTCACCACAGTGAGCGTGGACAAGGCCGTCGGGCACAAGAAGGGCGAGAAGCTGCCCGTCGCGGTGAAGCCGGGCACCGACGAGGTGGTGCGGACCGGAGCGGCCGGCGTGCTGCACGCCTGGGTGCCGTTCGGCGGCGCGCTGCTGCTGGCGGCGCTGGTGGTCGCCGGCGGGCTGCGCATGCGGCGCACGGCCTGGACGATGGGCCTGCTCGGCGCGGCCCTGCTGATCGGGTCCTTCGCGACGCTGTGACGACGGCGGGCCGGCCGCGCGCACGCGTCGGCCCGGAGCACGTATGACGGCGGCGCCGTCCCTCTCGCGGGAGGTACGGCGCCGCCGTCATACGTAGGGGAAGGCGTTCGTGAAGGCGTACGGGAACGTGTACGGAACGGGTCAGCCGGTGTTGCGCAGACCCGCCGCGACGCCGTTGACGGTGAGCAGCAGCGCGCGGGCCAGCAGCGGGTCCGCTTCCTCGCCGCGGGCCGCCGCCTCGCGCTGCCGGTGCAGCAGGGCGACCTGGAGGTAGGAGATCGGGTCGAGGTAGGCGTCCCGGATCTGGAAGGTCTGCTGGAGCACCGGGTTGCCTTCGAGCATCTCGCGCCCGCCGGTGATGCGCAGTACCTCCTGCACGGTGAGGTCGTGCTCGGCCTCGATGGTCTCGAAGACGTGCTTGAGCTCGGCGGGCACCAGGGTGTCCACGTAGTGCCGGGCGATCCGCAGGTCGGTCTTGGCCAGCGTCATCTCGACGTTGGACAGGAAGTTCTGGAAGAAGTGCCAGTGCTCGCGCATCTCGTCGAGCACCGGGCCGAGGCCGGCCTCGCGGGCGGCCTTGAGGCCGGAGCCGACGCCGTACCAGCCGGGCACGATCTGCCGGGACTGCGTCCAGCCGAAGACCCACGGGATGGCCCGCAGCCCGTCGAGCCCGGCGCCGCTGTCGGGGCGGCGGGACGGGCGGGAGCCGAGGTGCAGGTCGGCGAGCTGGTCGACTGGGGTCGAGGCGAAGAAGTAGGCGGGCAGGTCGGGCTTCTCGACAAGCTGCCGGTAGGAGTCGTGCGCGGCGTCCGAGACGGTGTCCATCACGCCGTCCCAGCGCGCGAGGGCCTCGTCGGACTGGCGCGGCGCGGTGTGCAGCGCGGAGGCCTGGAGCGTCGCGGCGACGGTCAGTTCGAGGTTCTCCCTGGCCAGCGACGGCACGAGGTACTTGTCGGAGATGACCTCGCCCTGCTCGGTGACCTTGATCTCGCCTTCGAGGGTGCCCCAGGGCTGCGCGAGGATCGCGTCGTGGGTGGGGCCGCCGCCGCGGCCGACGGTGCCGCCCCGGCCGTGGAAGAGCCGCAGCCGCACGCCGTAGCGGTGCGCGACGTCGCGCAGCCGGCGCTGGGCGCGGTGGATCTCCCACTGGCTGGTGGTGATGCCGCCGAACTTGGAGGAGTCGGAGTAGCCGAGCATGACCTCCTGGACGTCGCCGCGCAGCGCGACCAGCCGGCGGTAGGAGGGGTCGGCCAGCATCTCGTCGAGGATGCGGTCGGCCTCCTTGAGCTCGTCCGTGGTCTCCAGCAGCGGCACGATGCCGATCTTGGCCCAGCCGGCGTGCAGGTCGATCAGTCCGGCCTCGCGGGCCAGCACGGCGGCGGCGAACACGTCGTCGGCGCCCTGGCACATCGAGATGATGTACGACTCGACGACCTCGGGGCCGAAGCGCTCCAGCGCGTGCGCGATGGTCTGGAAGACGCCGAGGGTCTTGGTGCCGTCCGCGTCGAGCGGGGCCGGGATGGGGCCGAGCGGGCGGCGCGAGCGCAGCTCCTTGGCGAGCAGCTTGCGCCGGTAGTCGCGCGGCATGTCGGCGTAGCGCCAGGACTCCTCGCCGAGCCGGTCGAAGAGCTGGCCGAGCGCGTGGTGGTGCGCGTCGGCGTGCTCGCGCACGTCCATCGTGGCGAGCTGGAGTCCGAAGGCCGCGAGGGTGCGGATCGTACGCTCCAGGCGGCCGTCGGCGACCAGGCCGCCGCGGTGCTCGCGCAGCGAGGTCTGCAGCAGGACGAGGTCCTCGATGAGCTGGCCGGTGCCGAGGTAGTCACGGCCGACGACGTGCGCCGAGCCGGCTGCGAGCCGGTCGCGGGTGTTCAGCAGCTTCTGCCGCACGCAGGTCGCCTTGAGCCGGTAGGGCTCCTCGGCGTTGAGCCGCTTGTAGCGCGGGCTGATCTCGGGCAGCAGCAGCAGGTCGTTCTGGAGCGAGTCGAGCAGTTCGTCGGTGGCGCCGCAGTTGCGGATGGAGTTCGACAGCGCGCCGCGCAGCTCGTCGATGTGCTCCAGCGCGTCGGTGATGCCGTGCTCGTGCTGGAGCAGCAGGACGTCCCAGGTGACGGCGGGGGTGACGTTGGGGTTGCCGTCCCGGTCGCCGCCGATCCAGGTGCCGAAGGTGAGCGGGCGGGTGCCGGGCGGCAGGCTCGCGCCGGCCCGCTCCAGCTCGGCGGCGAGGTCTTCGAGGACGTCGCCGACGGCGCCGCGGTGCAGCTCGTCGAGGTAGTAGATGGCGTTGCGCGCCTCGTCCGCGGGCTCCGGGCGGACCACCCGCAGCTCATCGGTCTGCCAGATGAGGTCGATGTTCTCGGCCAGTCGGGTGTCGGCGCGCCGCCGGTCGCCGCCCTGGACGGCGTCCGTGCGGTCCAGCAGCTCGGCGACCTTGCGGAGCTTGGTCAGCACGCTGCGCCGGGCGGCCTCGGTGGGGTGCGCGGTGAAGACGGGCCGTACGCCGAGGTTCGCGGCGGTCTCGCTCAGGTGCTCGGGGTCGGCGTCCTTGAGCATGTCGGCGGTGCGGCTGAGGATGCCGCCCTCGGCGGCGCGCCGGGCGCGCAGCTGACGGCCTCGGTGCACCTGCTCGGTGACGTTCGCGAGGTGGAAGTAGGTGGAGAAGGCGCGGACCAGCTTGGCCGCGGTCTGCAGGTCGGTGTCGCCGAGCAGCTCGGCGGCGGCTACGCCGTCGGTGCGGGTGAGGGCTCGGACACGCTCGACGAGTTCGAGGAGTTCAGGACCCTCCTGGCGGACCAATGTCTCGCCGAGCAGATCGCCGAGGCGGCGGATATCGGCGCGCAGCGCCGAATTGTCCTCGGCCTCGGGGGAGGGCTCGACGGCGTGGGCGGAGGTGATGTCGGCACTGCTCACAGGTGCGGCTCCTTGCAGTGGTACGTGTCTGCCGGGGGACGGACCGCGCTGTCCGACGCTCTTCAAGGATAGGTCGCCGCCCCTTCGGGGTATCAACCTGTCCGGAGACTGGGCAGGGCGCGGCCCATCACAGGTCCCGTATCCGGCGGCAGAGCCCTGCCATACTTACGTTGCCGTAGGTTACGCGACCGTAGCCCCTTCCCCCAGCGCGAGGGACAAGCTTCCATGACAGCAGGCCCCGACGTGATCGAAGACGCCCCGAAACCGCCCGGCACCCCCGGGCCGTCCGCCACGCTCGGAGCCGACAGCAAGCGGTCGGTGGAACAGATCGCCCTGCTGCTGTTCATCATCGTGCCGTTCATCGCCCTGGTCGGCGCGGTCCCGCTCGCCTGGGGATGGGGGGTGAGCTGGCTGGATCTGGGGCTGCTGGTGGGCATGTACTACCTGGGCTGCCACGGCATCACGATCGGCTTCCACCGCTATTTCACGCACGGCGCCTTCAAGGCGAAGCGCCCGCTGCGGATCGCGCTGGCCGTCGCCGGGTCGATGGCCGTCGAGGGGCCGCTGGTGCGCTGGGTCGCGGATCACCGCAAGCACCACCGGCACTCGGACGGGGAGGGCGACCCGCACTCCCCGTGGAAGTACGGCGAGTCGCTGCCGGCCCTGATCAAGGGGCTGTGGTGGGCGCACATCGGCTGGATGTTCGACCAGGAGCAGACGTCGCAGCAGAAGTACGCGCCGGATCTGATCAAGGACCCGGCGATCCGGCTGATCTCCCGCCAGTTCCTGCTGTGGACCATCGTCTCGCTGGCCTTCCCGCCGCTGCTGGGCGGGCTGGTGACCTGGTCCTGGCAGGGCGCGCTGAGCGGCTTCTTCTGGGGCTCGCTGGTACGGGTCGCGGTGCTGCACCACGTGACCTGGTCGATCAACTCGATCTGTCACGCGGTCGGCAAGCGCCCCTTCAAGTCCCGTGACCGTTCCGGAAACGTCTGGTGGCTCGCGGTGCTGTCGTGCGGCGAGTCCTGGCACAACCTGCACCACGCCGACCCCACATCCGCCCGGCACGGCGTGCTGCGGGGGCAGTTGGACTCCAGTGCCCGGCTCATCCGCTGGTGCGAACGGGCGGGTCTGGCCTACGACGTGCGCTGGCCCTCGGCGTCCCGTATCGACGCCCGTCGCAAGGCAGAGCCCGCGAAGGCGGCATGATTGGCGCCGTGGCGATCGACGGAAGTACCAGCAGCGACAAGAACAGGTCTCCGGCCGCCGGAAGCCGGCGCGCCCGCAGAGTCCGGATGACCGGCAAGGAACGCCGGGAGCAGCTGCTGGACATCGGCCGCACGCTCTTCGCCCAGAAGGGCTTCGAGGGCACGTCGGTGGAGGAGATCGCGGCCAAGGCCGGGGTCTCCAAGCCGGTCGTCTACGAGCACTTCGGCGGCAAGGAGGGGCTGTACGCGGTGGTGGTCGACCGCGAGATGCGGCAGCTGCTCGACATGGTGACGAGCGCGCTGACCGCCGGCCACCCGCGCGAACTCCTGGAACAGGCGGCCTTCGCGCTGCTCGACTACATCGAGCAGTACACCGACGGCTTCCGCATCCTGGTCCGCGACTCCCCCGTCGCCCAGTCCACCGGCACCTTCGCCTCGCTGATCAGCGATATCGCGACCCAGGTCGAGGACATCCTCGGCCTGGAGTTCAAGGCCCGCGGCTTCGACCCGAAGCTCGCGCCGCTGTACGCGCAGGCTCTGGTCGGCATGGTGGCGCTCACCGGGCAGTGGTGGCTGGACGTGCGCAAGCCGAAGAAGGCGGAGGTGGCCGCGCATCTGGTGAATCTGGCCTGGCACGGGCTGGACGGCATGGAGGCGAAGCCTCGGCTGATCGGGCACCGGCGGAACTGAGGGACTGAGGGGGCGGGGCCGGCGGCGGCCGGGGCCCGGCGGGGCCTTCAGTGGCGAGGCGGCGAGGCTTTGCGGCGGTGCGGATCGGCTGAGCGCGGCCCGGCGGCGGCGCGGCCCCGGCGACGGCGCGGCCCGGCGGCGGCGCGGCCCCGGCGGCGCGGCCCCGGCGGCGCGGCCCCGGCGGCGCGGCCCCGGCGGCGCTCAGCCGGTCGGCTCCAGGAACTCCAGCCGGTTGCCGACCGGGTCCTCGGCGTAGAAGCGCCGGTGGCCCGGCAGCCCGTCGTCCCAGTCGACCCGCGCGCCGTGCGCCGCGAGCCGCCGGGCGTACGCCTCGATGCCGGTCACCCGGATACCGGGGTGCGCCTTGCGGGCCGGGCGGAACGCGGACTCGTCCTCGATGCCCAGATGGAGCTGTACGGACCCGGCCGCGAACCAGCAGCCGCCGCGCACCGCGAGGGCCGGCGGTTTGCGGATCTCGGTCATGCCCAGCGCCTTGGCGTAGAAGGCGCGCAGGGCTTCCTCCGAGCCGGGCGGGGCCGCGAGTTGGACGTGGTCGAGGGCCGCGATCACCGCTCGCCCCCCTCACTGGCCTTACGGGCCACCACGAAGATCCGGCGGAACGGGAAGACCGTCCCGTACGGCCCGGCCGGGTAGGCCTCGCGCAGCAGGTCGCGGTACTCGCTCAGGAACTCCTCGCGCGCCTCCTCGTCGTCGGCGAGCGCGGTGAGGGTGGGGCGCAGGGCGGTGCCCTTGACCCAGTCCAGCACCGGATCGGCGCCGGTCAGCAGTTGGGCGTAGGTCGTCTCCCAGGCGTCCACCTCGCAGCCGAGGCCGGCCAGCAGCTCCAGGTAGCGCGCCGGTTCGAGGACGCCGTCGGCGGCGCGCGCCGAACCGCCCAGCCGCTCGCGCCAGCGCGGGCTCGCGCGCAGCCCGGCGAGCAGGGTGTGGCTGGGCGAGGTGAAGTTGCCGGGGACCTGGAAGGCGAGGGCGCCGCCGGGGGTGAGGGCTGCGATCCAGGCCGGGAAGGAGCCGGCGTGGCCCGGGACCCATTGCAGGGCGGCGTTGGAGACGATCAGGTCGTACCGCTCGCCGTCGGCGGCCGGGTCCCAGTGGGCGGCGTCGGCCGGCCGGAAGTCGAGACGGCCGCCGCCCGCGGTCGGCCCGGCGAGCCGGTCCGCTTCGGCGAGCATCTCGGCGGAGTTGTCGAGGCCGGTGATGTGCGCGTCGGGCCAGCGGTCGGCGAGCAGCGCGGTGACCTTGCCGGGGCCGCAGCCGAGGTCGGCGATCCGGGCGGGCCGGGCGCTCCGGGCACCGCCGCCGGGCAGAGCGGGCACGCGGTGCAGCAGATCGAGGAAGGGACGGCTCCGGTGGCCGGAGTGCCTGAGGTACTGCTGCGGATCCCAGGTGGGCGTGGGTACAGAGTGCATGGGCAAGCCCTTCGGACCAGTTTTCAGACCGGCTTTCAGACCGGCTTTCAGACCGGCTTTCCCAACAGTTTGCCCAAGGAATCATCTTGATGTCAAGACTCTTGATGTCAAGAGACTTCACATCGACAGACCAACTACACTGATCGTCATGGAGGACGAGGTCGATCGACTGGTCGCAGCCTGGCGCCGAGAGCGCCCGGACCTCGACGTGGAACCACTTGAGGTGCTCAGCCGTGTCAGCAGACTGGCCCGGCACCTCGACCGCGCCCGGCGGCTCGCGTTCTCCGAGCACAATCTGGAGCCGTGGGAGTTCGACGTACTCACCTCGCTGCGCCGTGCGGGCGAGCCGTACCAGCTCTCGCCCGGCCAGCTGCTGACCCAGACGCTGGTCACCTCGGGCACCATGACGAACCGCATCGACCGGCTCGCCAAGAAGGGCCTCGTCGAGCGGCTGCCCGACCCCAGCGACCGGCGGGGCGTGCTCGTCCGGCTGACCGTCGAGGGCCAGGACCGCGCCGACCAGGCGCTGGCCGGCCTGCTCGCGCAGGAACGGTCGATCCTGGCCGAGCTGTCCAACCGACAGCGCGGCGAACTCGCCGACCTGCTACGCCAGCTGACCGCCCCGTTCGACAACGTCCCCGGCTGACAGCCGCTCCTGCGCCGGCCGCTCCAGATCGGCGGGGCCCACTCCGGCCCGGCGGGCCAGCGCGACCGCGGCGAGGGTGGAGTGCACACCGAGCTTGCCCAGGACGTTCTGCATATGGGTACGGACCGTGTGCGGCGAGAGGAAGAGGCGTTCGGCGACCGCCTTGCGGCCGAGCCCGGCGACCATGCAGCGCAGCACCTCGCGCTCGCGCGGGGTCAGCGACTCGACGAGCCGCTCGCTCTCCGTGCGGTGCTTGCGGGCCGCTGTCAGCTCCCGTAGGACACCGGTCAGCAGCGCGGGCGGCAGGTGCGTCTCGTCGCGCAGCACGCCGCGGATGACCGCGAGCAGCCGGGACAGCGAGCAGTCCTTGGCGACCCAGCCGGAGGCGCCCGCCTGTAAGGCGGCGGCGGCCCGGCGCGAGTCGTCCCGCTCCGCGAGCACCACCGTGCGCACCGAAGGCTGGCCGGAGCGGACCCCTGCCACCAGCGATATGCCGTCCACCACGCCGTCCAGGGCACCGCCGATCGCGACCGGTCCGTTCACCGGCACCGCGGCGACTCTGCCGTCGATCCCCGCCACGACCGCCCGGCCGAGGTCGGCGTCGACGAGCAGCACATCGAAGCGGCGCCCGTCCGAGGCCGCGCGCTCCAGACACCGGATGGCCGCGGGACCGCTGCCGGCCGCTGCGACCTCGACGTCCGGTTCGGCCGCGAGCGCCGCGGCGAGAGACTCGGCGAAAATGCGATGGTCGTCCACTACCAGGACCCGGATGCGTTGCACTGACACCCCCATGTCTCGGGGGACGGATCGTAGCGGGCACGGCGCCCGGCGCGGAGTCAGCGACCTAGCACGACCGCCGTCGCACTGGACCGTTCCCCCGCCCCGGGCGTCGTACCCGGCTGTCTCGCCCCCTGAACAGCACCGGCCCCCACCGGTGCTGTCACTCAGCGTACGGCGGGGGTACGACAACGGAAGGCGATTCACAAAACTGATTGACTCCGCTGATTAAGGTGTGACCCGTGTTCCGTATTGAGGAAGAAATTGACCAGCAGCGTCGGGATCTGATCTCGCAACGGCTGCACGACAGCAACTCCGAACGCTCCGAAGTGCTCCGGGCGCTGCGCGGAACAGTCGCCGACGAAGAAATTCCGCTCCAGGTCTACGCGGTGGACGACGAGGGCGAGTTGGCCGCCGGGCTGATCGGCTACACCTGGGGCCGGTGGCTGCACGTCGATCTGCTCTGGGTCGACGCGGGCCGGCGCGGCACGAAGCTGGGCTCGCGGCTGGTGGCCCGCGCCGAGGAGATCGCCCGCGACGAGCGCGACTGCCGGTACTCGCGGGTGGAGACCTGGGACTTCCAAGCGCCGCTCTTCTACCAGAAGCTCGGCTACACCATCGTCTCCCAGGTGCACGACTACCCGCCGGGCGCGACCGACCATCTGCTGACGAAGCCGCTGTCGCCGGGGACGGACGGGTAGCCGGGGCCCTGGCCCCGGGGAGCCCTGGGCTCTGCGGGCTTGGGCCCTGCGAGCTTGGGCCTGCGGGCGGAGCCCGGCCCCTGCCCCAGCCTCGGGGCCGGACCCTGAGCCGGCGTCAGGCCAACCGGCGCGCCCCCGCGCTGGGCACCGCGGGGGAGACGCGCGGCGCGGCGTACCCGGCCGCCCCGAAAGCGTGCGTCACCGCCTTCGTCACCGCCTCCGCGTCCGCCTCCTCGACCAGCACGATCGCCGAGCCGCCGAAGCCGCCGCCCGTCATCCGGGCGCCGAGCGCGCCGGCCGCGTTCGCCGACTCCACCACCAGGTCCAACTCCGCGCAGGAGACGGTGAAATCATCGCGCAGCGAGATGTGCCCGGCGGTCAGGACGGGCCCGATCGCGGGGGTCTCCCCCGCGTCGAGCAGGCCGATGACCTCCTCGACCCTGCGGTTCTCGGTGACGATGTGGCGCACCAGCCCGCGCACCGTGCCGTCCTCGATCCGGTCGAGCGCCGCGCCGAGCCCCTCGTACGGCACATCGCGCAGGGCGCGCACCCCCAGGGTCCGCGCCCCCTGCTCGCAACCGGCGCGCCGCTTCGCGTACGCGCCGTCGCCCAGCTCGTGCTTGACGCGGGTGTCCACGACCAGCAGCCGCAGCCCCTCGGCGGCCAGGGCGAACGGCACCTGACGCTGCCGCAGGTCGCGGGTGTCGAGGTGCAGGGCGTGGCCCTCGGTGCAGCAGGCGGACGCGGTCTGGTCCATGATCCCGCAGGGGACGCCGACGAAGGCGTTCTCGGCCCGCTGGCCGATTCGCGCGATGCGCTGCGGCTCCAGCCCCAGGGCGTAGAGGTCGTTCAGCGCGGTCGCGGTGGCGACTTCGAGGGCGGCGGAGGAGGACAGTCCGGCGCCGGTGGGCACCGTGCTGTCGAAGTGCAGATCCGCGCCGCCCACCGCGAGACCGGCCTCGCGCAGCGCCCAGACGACGCCCGCCGGGTAGCCGGCCCAGCCGCCGTCGGCGGCTGGGGTGAGCGCGTCGGCGCGCAGTTCGACGACGCCGCCGGGCACATCGCCCGAGTGCACCCGCAGCACGCCGTCGGCGCGCCGCGAGGCCGCCAGCAGGGCGGTGTGCGGCAGGGCGAGCGGCAGCACGAAGCCGTCGTTGTAGTCGGTGTGCTCACCGATCAGGTTGACCCGGCCCGGCGCCGCCCAGACGCCGCCGGGCGCGTACCCGTACACCGCGTGGAAGGCGGCGGCCGTGCGCTCGGGGCCGTGCGCGCCGGGGCGCGCACCGTCCCCGGCGTACGCCTGCGGGTCCCGCGCCCCCGGCTCGTCGTGCGCGCCGCCCTCGCCTTGCGGGTCACAGGTCATTCGTTCGCCCTCTCCTGACAGAACTGCCACGCGTCCGCCACGATCCCGGCCAGGTCGGCCCGGTTCGGCCGCCAGCCGAGTCGGTCCTTCGCGCGCTCGGCCGAGGCGACCAGTGCGGCGGGGTCGCCGGCCCGTCGCGGGGCGGCGATCTCGGGGATGGGGTGGCCGGTGACCCGGCGGACGGTCTCGATGACCTCGCGGACCGAGAAGCCGTTGCCGTTGCCGAGGTTGCAGATCAGGTGCTCGCCGGAGGCGGCGGCGTCGAGGGCCAGCAGATGCGCCTCGGCGAGGTCGGCGACGTGGATGTAGTCGCGCACGCAGGTGCCGTCGGGGGTCGGGTAGTCGTCGCCGTAGACGGAGATCGCCTCGCGCCTGCCCTGCGCGACCTCCAGGACGAGCGGGATCAGATGCGACTCGGGGGCGTGCCGTTCGCCCGCGATGACGCCGGAGGCGGCGGCGTACGCGCCCGCGACGTTGAAGTACCGCAGCGAGGCCGCGGCCAGGCCGTGCGCCGCGCACTCGCCGCTGATCATGTGGTCGACGGCGAGCTTGGAGGCCCCGTACGGGTTGGTGGGCGCGGTCGCCGCGTCCTCGGTGATCGGGACGGCGGTCGGCTCGCCGTAGGTCGCCGCGGTGGAGGAGAAGACGAGGGTGCGGACCCCGGCGTCGCGCATCGCGGTGAGCAGCGCGGTACTGCCGCCGACGTTGTTGACCCAGTACTTCTCGGGGTCCACCACGGACTCGCCGACCTGCGAGAAGGCGGCGAAGTGCAGCACCCCGTCGTATGAGGCGTCCAGCCACTTCGCGGCGTCCTGGACGCGGCCCTCGATGAACTCCGCGCCCCGCGGAACGCCTTCGCGGTGTCCGGTGGAGAGGTCGTCGAGCACGGTGACGCGGTGCCCCGCCTCCAGCAGATGGGCGGCGACGACGCTGCCGACGTAGCCGGCCCCGCCGGTCACCAGGTACTTCTTCCCGCCGCTCGCGCCGGTGTTCCCGCCCGCGCCCGCGCCGGTGTTCACGCCGGTGTTCCCGCTGATGTCCATGCCCGTATCGCTCACGTACTCGCAACCTCTCGCAGTCGTTCAGCCGCCGCCTCCGGCGGCACATCGTTGATGAACACATTCATGCCGGATTCGGAACCCGCGAGAAACTTCAGCTTGCCAACAGTGCGGCGAATGGTGAAGAGCTCAAGGTGCAGTGCGAACTCGCCCCGGCCCTGAGCGCTGAACGGCGCCTGGTGCCAGGCCGAAATGTACGGTGTCGGCGGCTCGCCCGATGCCCGCTTCCCGTCGACCGCCGCGCCCGGGCCTGCCGGACCGCCCGGCCCGGCAGGGCCGGCAGCGCCGGCAGCGCCGTCGAAGATCCGGTCGAAGCGTCGCAAGAGTTCCAGATAGACCTGTGGGAACTCTGTGCGCGCGGCCCCGTCCAGCCCGAGCAGGTCCGGCACCCGGCGGTTCGGGTAGAGGTGGACCTCGTACGGCCAGCGCGCGGCGTACGGCACGAAGGCCGTCCAGTGCTCGCCCCGCAGCACGATCCGGCTGCCGTCGGCCCGCTCGTCCGCGAGGACGTCGTCGAAGAGGTTGCGCCCGCCGGTGCGCTCGCGGTGTTCGGCGGCCGAGCGCAGCATCCGCTCGGTTCGCGGGGTGACGAAGGGGTACGCGTAGATCTGGCCGTGCGGGTGGCCGAGCGTGACGCCGATCTCCTCGCCCCGGTTCTCGAAGCAGAAGACCTGCTCGACGGCGGGGAGTTGGGACAGCTCGGCGGTGCGGTCGGTCCAGGCGTCGAGTACCAAGGCGGCCTGCGCGTCGGTGAGGTCGGCGAAGGAGGCGTCGTGGTCGGAGGTGAAGCAGACGACCTCGCAGCGGCCGGTGCCGCCGGCCAGTGAGGGGAAGCGGTTCTCGAAGACGGCGACGTCGTAGTCGTGTTCGGGGATCTCGCTCGGCCTGCCGTCCCGCGAGGGGCACAGCGGGCACTGGTCGGCGGGCGGGAGGTAGGTGCGGCTCTGCCGATGGGAGGCGATGGCCACCGATTCGCCGAGCAGCCGGTCGCGGCGGATCTCGGAGTCGGTGCCGACCGGGCCGAGCGGGCGCCGGTCGACGGCGTCGCGCACCACATCGTCACGGGAGTCGTAGTAGAGCAGCTCGCGTCCGTCCGCGAGTCTGGTCGACGTCTTCTTCACCGAGCTACTCCTCGTTACTCCCAGCCACACCCGCAAACATAACCAAACACAATGAATCACAAGCCAACAGGCGCGTCAATGGCTGCGTCCGCCCCGGACACGCACCGGACGCGCGCCGAACACACACCGACAAACTGCCATAAAAAAGCCGGAGCGATCACGATCCAACAAAGAACACCAGAGCAACTGTTCAATTTCTGAACATCAGCGCGTACGTTTCTGTTCGTTCCGTTCGCGCAATGAAGCGTCTGCTGGGGACGCCTCCCAGATCCCCGAAGAGAGTGACCCATGCACTATCTGGCCGAAGGGCTTCGGCTCCCCACCAACGGGCTCGACTACGCGATTCTCGGCATCTACTTCGTCGTCGTCCTGGGCATCGGCTTCGCCGCCAAGCGGAGTGTGAAGACCAGCCTCGACTTCTTCCTCTCCGGCCGGTCGCTGCCCGCCTGGGTCACCGGCCTCGCGTTCGTCTCCGCCAACCTCGGCGCCACCGAGATCCTCGGCATGGCGGCCAACGGCGCGCAGTACGGCGCGTACACCGTGCACTGGTACTGGATCGGCGCGATCCCCGCGATGGTCTTCCTCGGCCTCGTGATGATGCCGTTCTATTACGGCTCGAAGGTCCGCTCCGTCCCGGAGTTCCTGCTGCACCGCTTCGGGCCGTCCTCGCACCTGCTCAGCTCGATCATCTTCGCGGTGTCGTCCGTGCTGATCGCGGGCGTCAACCTGTACGCGATGGCGATCGTGCTGGAGGCGCTGCTCGGCTGGCCGCAGTGGGTCGCGATCGTCGTCGCCGGCTTCTTCGTGCTCGCCTACATCACCATCGGCGGACTCTCCTCGGCGATCTACAACGAAGTCCTGCAGTTCTTCGTGATCCTCGCGGCCCTCATCCCGCTGACCATCGTGGGCCTCAAGCGGGTCGGCGGCTGGGACGGCCTGACCGACTCGCTCTCCCACTCGCACGGCGACGACTTCCTGTCGGCCTGGGGCGGTACGGGCATCGGCGAGGGCAACCCGCTGGGCGCCAACTGGCTGACCATCGTGCTCGGCCTCGGCTTCGTGATGAGCTTCGGCTACTGGACCACCAACTTCGCCGAGGTGCAGCGCGCGCTGTCCGCCAAGAACATCTCGGCCGCCAAGCGCACCCCGCTGATCGCCGCCTACCCGAAGATATTCATCCCGCTGGTCGTCGTCGTGCCCGGCATGATCGCGCTGGTGATGGAGCCGACGCTCGGCAAGGCCGGCAGCGGACTCCAGTACAACGACGCGATCCCGGTGCTGATGCGCGACCTGCTGCCGAACGGCGTGCTGGGCATCGCGGTGACCGGTCTGCTGGCCGCCTTCATGGCCGGCATGGCCGCCAACATCTCGTCCTTCAACACGGTGTTCACCAACGACATCTGGGGCGCGTACCTCAAGAAGGGCCGCGAGGACCGCTACTACCTCGCGACCGGCCGCTGGGTGACCGCGGTGGGCGTGCTGATCGGCATGGGGACGGCTTTCATCGCCTCCAGCTTCAGCAACATCATGAACTACCTGCAGACGCTGTTCTCGTTCTTCAACGTGCCGCTGTTCCTGGTGTTCATCATCGGCATGTTCTGGAAGCGGAGCACCCCCGCGGCCGGTTTCTGGGGGCTGTTCTCCGGCACCGCTGCGGCGATGCTGAACTACTTCTGGCTCTACAAGGGCGGCGTCATCGACATCCCCAGCGAGCAGGGGGCCAACTTCGTCTCCTCGATCGTGGCGTTCGTCGTCGGAGCCGTGGTGATGTTCGTGGTCACGCTGGTCACCAAGCCCAAGCCGGCGCCGGAACTCGCGGGGCTGGTCTACGGCACCCGCTCGCCCGGCATGGAGGAACTGCCGGAGGAGGGCGACGACGCGTGGTACCGCAAGCCCGCGCTGCTCGGCTGGGGCGCGATCGTGCTCGCGGCGCTCTGCTACATCCCGTTCTCGTTCTGATCCGCCGTGACCCGACCCACGACTCCCCGACTCAAGGAATCGACGCGACATGAGTGACTACCAGCACGAAGTCGAGGAACTGGAACGCAAGTCCGCCACGGCCGCGAGCCTCTTCGACGTACGACGGATCATCGGCGGCCTGTTCGTTCTCTACGGCGTGATCGTCACCATCGCCGGGATCACCGCCTCGGACGCGGACATCAAGAAGGCACAGGACATCAACATCAACCTGTGGACGGGCCTGGGGATGTTCGCCCTCGGGATGTTCTTCCTGATCTGGCTGAAGCTGCGGCCGATGCTGCCGCCGAAGGTCGAGGAGCTGCCGGAGGGGCTGGTGGCTGCGGCCACGGGGGCTGACGCGGACGCGGGTACGCCGGGAACGGCGGGCACGACAGGCCAGGCCGGTCCGGCGGACGAGGCGCGGGACGACAAGGCGTAACCCGCCCGTCCCGCTCCGCCCTGTCCATCCCGCTGTTCGCCCCTGCTTGCCCCGCTCCCCCACGCCCGGGGCCGGCGCGGAACTCAGTTCCGTTCCGGCCCCGCTGTCATCTGCGGCGCGGCCCGGTCGAGCAGCCCGGTACGGGCGGCCAGCGCGGCGGCCTCCAGCCTGGAGCCCACCCCGAGCTTCATCAGCACCCGTTGCACATGCGTACGGGCCGTACTGGGCGCGATGCCCATGCCCGCCGCGATCAGCCGGGTGTCCTCGCCCTCGGCGACCCGGACCAGCACCTCGACCTCGCGCGGGGTCAGCATCTGGAGCAGCCGGGCTCCCTCGTCGTCCGGTTGGACGGCCGGGTTGAGCAATTCGGCGAAGGCGCCCTGGAGCAACTGCGGGGACACCGCGGCCTCCCCGGCCCGTGCCTTCACCATGGCGCGCTCGACGCCCTCGATCCGCTCGTCGTGCCGGACGTAGCCGGAAGCCCCGGCCGCGAAGGCGGCCGCGATCCCGCGCGGGCTCGGCACCGGGCCGAGCACCACCACCGCGATCTGGGGCCGCTCCTTCTTGATCCGTACGATCGGCTCGAACGCCCCGGGTTCGGCAGGCGCCGCCGTGCCGAGCAGGCACACCTCCGGCACTCGGCTCACCACCAGCTCCGCCGCGCCCGCACTCGGCGCAGCCGCCGCGAGCACCCGGTGGCCACGCAGTTTCAATGCCGAGGCGAGTGCCTCGGCGAGCAGACGGTGATCGTCGACCACCATGAGCCGCACGCCCATTGAGCAGGCG